>JAFLJW010000125.1 GCA_022712815.1 Pseudodesulfovibrio sp.
TTGGTCTGGTGCGAACCCAGAGCCAGCCACCGAACAGCAATGTCCAGAGCGGTGCCAGTATGCGTAGGGATTCGCCTCCCAAGGCTATGGTCACAAGATAGAAGGCCGTGGCGATCAGGAAGAAGGCAATGGATTTTTCCACATATTCGATCCATGGTCCGGATTTTGGCAGGAATCGGGCAAGGCCGGGATTGAGTGCCAGAAGCAGGTAAGGGATCGCCATGCCCACACCGATTGAAGTGAAGACAGCGGTGATGACAAGCGGACCTTGAACCAATGCCCAACCGAGAACGCCGCCAAGGAAGGGACCGCTGCACGGCGTGGCGAGCAGGGTGGTCAGCGAGCCTGTAAAAAATGCCTGTGTACGGGGATTGGCGTGACCTGTTCCGAATTTCAAGTCCACGACCGGCAGGTGAAAAAGACCGAACAAGCTGAGTGCCAGGGCCATGATAACCCCGGCAAGACCAAGCACGAGCCATTGGTTTTGGAACAAGGCTCCCCATGCCTGACCGCTGCTTCCGAGAACGATGGCGAGCACAAGGAAGAACGAAACAATCCCCAGGGCGAAGAAAATATTGTGTTCCCTGAAAGCGTGTTCACGGTCAATTTGGTTATCTGAGCCTCCGGTGTTGAGCATGGCGGAGAGCTTCAGGCTGACCACGGGCAGCACGCACGGCATGATGTTGAGTATCAGTCCGGCCAGAAGGCCCATCAGGATGGCTGAGACAAGGCTGGTGACCTCAAGTCCGGGTTGCAGGTATGTTGGGGTGAAATTCCAAATGACAAGGCCATCCTTCGATTCCTGTGTTGCGGTGGAGCTTGCGGATTTCGATGAGCCTGTGCCCTTCTTTGCAAGTTCGACAAGGCCGGGCCACCACGGTTGATCTTCGGCAAGAGGAAATCCGCTCGTGTCGATCCCTTTTTCGCCAAAAGTCAGGTCGCGCCGAACAGGTATGCACTTGGTTGGATGGCACAGAAGCAGGTCCAAACGCATGGCAATGGGATATGCCGTTACGTCAGCCGGAACCAGTATGAAGAGCCGCGTGCCGCTCTTGTATGCGTTGATGATGACGGACGGATTGAATGTGTCGGGCTTCTCTTTCCCTTTGGGATAGAAGACTGTGAGTGCCGTGCCGTCGGCAGCCGTTGCAACGAGTTTGGTCGGCTTGCCCATTTCGCTGGGAATGTTGGCGTAGGCGTACCAGTCCGGCTCCATATCAATGGATATTGTCAGGATGGCGGCACCTTCAATACCCAATGCCGAACTGGACTCGGCGGTCAATTTGAACGCTTCAACCGGTGTTTTCATGGGCAGCACAGAGGGCTTAATCTGGGCATGGGCAACACCACAGGCCAGAGCGAGTATGAGAGTGTAAAACAGGGTGGTAATTGGCTTGGTTAGGTACATTGGGAGCCTATTGCATAAAAGTGATAATTTATTGTTGACAAATCAGGGCCTGACTAATAGATATTCACTCCGTTGAGCGGAAACGCGCAACACCGATGGGACACTAGCTCAATTGGCAGAGCAGCGGACTCTTAATCCGGAGGTTCAAGGTTCGATTCCTTGGTGTCCCACCACTTTGATCTCAATGAAACCCCAATAGTTTAACGACTGTTGGGGCTTTTCTTTGCGCCTGTTGAAATTGTGAGTGCGCTCAATCTCACACTCGCTGAAAATCATGTCATTCATTCCTGTTTATTACGTTGTTCCATGTCTTGGTGCAACTGTCATATACAATAATAATATGTGGCCCTTGAGCTGAATGGCGTTTGGGTATAAAAGAGGTGTGCCTTTATCCATTAAATTCCAAGAACTGAGTGTTAAGTCATCCCCCCGTCTTTGCCGGGGTTATGACTTCCTGTCCCCCTAATTTGAATTCGCTTGATCAATCTGGAGATCACCCCCTCTTAACCCCAAGCTCCTTCAATGACATCTCAAGTATTTTAAGCTGTTCCATATCTTCGGCCAAGAGGACCACGGCAAAGTTTCCGGTACGGGATAAATCTTCGCAGTTGAAGGGAAAAACAGAAGTTGATTTGCTGCCATCGTAAAGAATTGAATCAATCCGTCTGCTCAACTCGATAAAAGAGCAGGGTGTCGTTTTGATCTTGATGAATTTCCAGACGGGAACAGGCCCCACCAATTTTTCAATATTTTGAACGATGAGGCTCACATAGGAAGATCCGTTGAAACGGGCATTATTCTCAACCGGAAAAATGCCTTCATCGGTGACAATATAATCAAGACCGGTCACGCCTCGATATCCTGATTCGGCCATCTCGGTTACGATTTTCAGCGATGTTTGCTTGATGGCATCAAAGACTTGCGGCGAAGGACCTTCTCCCTTCAGACTGCCGACATGCACCATCCCCTGTTCGCAAATCTGTTCAATCATGCCTATATGGGTGATTTTTCCATCACGACCAACAATCCATTGGTCATTGGGGGTGGAGGTGACATTCAAGAACGGCTCGATGAGTACGACCTTTTCGTTGCTTCCGGCAATGGCTTGGTACAGTTCGACAAGATCATCTCCATTCGTCTTGTACAACGACACGCCGGCCTCACCCAGAGTGCCACGGATAATGACGGTGCCATGGGTTGACCGATAGCGTTTAACAATATTCTGCATCTGCTGAAAATTGTCCCTGTTTTTCGGCTGCATTTCGAATGCGGCCCCATCGACAACAGGGATATTCAATTTCTGGCACAACTCCTTGAAGGTCGCCTTGTCGTTATGTTCCAATGTATCTGATTCCGTAGCACCAAAAAGATCAGCTCCAAGGATTTTGGCGGCTTTGGCTTCCATTTGTCCCGAAAACCAGGGGACGTAGACAGGTTTTCTCCCCATCTTGCTGATCATTTTTTTTACCGGCTCAGGAGTTGTCACAATCAGTTCTGACAGCGTTTCACCTCTGGGTGGCTTGTTATATGCGACTACATGATCCGAACCCAATCCATGGGAACGCAGCCAGAGGTGGTAGTCCCGGTCCAACTCGCCACGCAACACGACCAGATCATCGGCGGTTGCTGATGCAAGGGAGCGGTCACATTTTGAAGTAACTGAGGCATCTCGATTGGGAAACTGAGGGAAAGTATCAGCTGCATAAATGACGAGTTCGTCATTATTGCTTGAAATAGCGGTTCTTATGGATGGAAGGTCTGCCACTTGGGTCTCCGGTGGGAAATAGAATGATATCAGGGAATAGTTGCAACTGGAGACTGTCTAGCCTGCGAAATGAAGTAATTTCCAACCATAGATAAGAGTCAGCACCAGCGTGTATGCGGTGATGGCGTAATACCAGCGTCCGGTAAATTTAGGGGTCTTGATCGGGGCAACGTTGAGAGCGGCCAGAAGCATCAACACGGTGTAGAGAACGGAACTGAAAACCGCAGAACCGGGCAAGCCATCAAAGAGAAACAGAAAGGTCAGGATGATAGCATTGTTATCGAGTGCCAAACCCCAATAGGTTGATTTGTCCACTAAGCCGAAGACATTGAAATAGCTTAACCGGATAACGCTCATTGCGACTATGACAAAGGCACCGGGGATGTACCAGGGACTGAAATTGCCATAGCTCAGCAGGATAACAGCGGGGCAGATACCAAAACTGACAACATCGATCAGCGAATCGAGCTGACCGCCAAACTCTCCCTGCTTTTTAGTTCGGCCTTTCATTTTGCGAGCGAGAATGCCATCGCTCCAGTCAAAAAAAACAGCCCAAAGCAAGCCGATCATCGCGGCTGGAAAATTCCCCAGAAAAGCGAAATAGATGCCGAGTAATGCTGAAAGGAGCCCTGCCAACGAACAGATGTTCGGGAGGTCCATCGCGTAGTAGAGTATGGCTCTGGGAGTCTCTGGAGATTTACTCATGATGCCTTTTTTGAACCGATAATTGTGCTTAGGGCCTCAGCCGCTGTTTTGTTTTCGGCTTGGGTACGGCTGGCAATACGGATGTAACGGTCAGATTCAGCCATGGTCTTGCCCTGACAATGCTTGATGTAGATATTATACTCCACAAACAGTCTGCGGGCCACCTCGGGGCCGGATGGAGCATGGGAGGGGAGACGGCAGAAGATATAGTTGGCGTCAGGCTGATAGGCCATCAGTCCATTGATGGCACATAGATCTTGATAGAATTTATCACGGTCTGCCCGCACCTGATCACAACTGGCGAGAAACTCCTGTTGGTATTCGGGGGCATGAACCAGAAAAGTTTCAGCAAAGCCATTGATGTTCCAGATATGCAGTCCTTGACGAACCTGATCGGCAAAGGATGCGTTGGCGGTCAACATATAGCCGATGCGCAGACCACAGATACCGTACGCCTTGCTCATGCTTTTGAAGATCGCAAGATTCTGATAACTGGCAATATTTTTTTCTAGAGTTTCCCGGTCACGATCCCTGGCAAAATCCATGAAAGATTCATCAACAATGAGCATGCAGTCGTGCGCGGCAAGTTTGTCCAGTAGACGGATCAGATCGATTTTAGGCACCAGCAATGAGGTCGGATTGTTCGGTGACACAACCACCGCAACATCGGCCTTGCAACGGATAGCCTCTGCCGCAAACTTGTCCACGTCCAGTTGGAAGGAGGGAGCATCGAGCGCAAACTCAATGACATTTTTTTCCGGTGCTGCGTTGGCGTATTCGTTGAACGATGGAACCGGAACAATAAGTTTCTTGGCAAGGTGACCTGAGACGATCTTGATCAGTTCTGCCGCCCCATTGCCCACCACGATTCGTTCCGGCGGTTGATCGATCAGGGTGCCCACCAACTCGGCCAGGACATCCTGAGCCACAGGATAGTTCAGCACTAATTCATGAATTTGGCTGGCCAACTGCTTAAAAAAACGCTCTGGCGGGAAATAGAGGTTATAAAGGTATGCGTGATCGATAAAACCATGGCGCCAATAACCGCCATGCTGGCATTCAATTGCTTCGAATTGCTGCTCTTTGGCAGAAGAATCCTGAACTGTCATATCTCGTTCTCATCTCATTCGGCTTGATCAAATAAGGTTCATGACCAGCCGTTGGTTGTCAAATATTCAAGAAGGGGGGGCTTTATACAATCAGCAAGGTCCAATTCGATGCTCGGGCTAGAGCGGATTAATCGAAAGCGGGAACAGGAATGAATCGGGGAGAATCACCTCGTTGACTGTTGCTTCCCGTTATTAACGCACCCTGGGCAGCGATGGGGGTAATTTCCTGAACGGAATGCCTAAGTCGCTGCGTGGCAATTTGAACCGGGGAACGCCTGGGAAACAATTGTTCTGCCGCCCTCAGGTCCTCAAGGGTATCAATCTCATACCAGCGATCGGCATCAAAGAAGACCGGTGCAAATGTGAGATTCCCCTCAGCGACCATCTCGGCGAAAACAGACTCATAATACCCTTTTACCTTCTTGGCAGAAATATGTTGATCCAGTCGTTCCCAGATCAATTGCCACGAACTGCGGGAAATGCTGCAGATGTTTACTGTCTTGAAATGACTGGCTCCATTGCGATTCATAGTACCGAGCCAAAAGGCATCAAGCTGTTGCCGTTCATTGAGCGTTACTGTTGTACCGTTCATCCATGGCAATATTTTGGAGACAGCGATCCGGTCAGGTTGGAGCATCGGCTTAAGCAACGCTGGTTGAAACACCAGATCGCTTTCAATCAGGAGAAAAGGTTCGTCAATCACCTTTCCTGCAAGCCACAACGAGTAGATATTGTTGGTTGTTTTATATACTGGGCTGGTAATATAGGTGATTTCAATGTCCGCATACCGGGTGCCGAGATAGTCCTGAATGACTTCCTCCAAGTGACCTACAACCACAACTAGGCGTTTGAATCCGTGACTGACCAGAGAGCGAATCAACCTTTCAAGGATGGGAATCCCATTAACTTCGACAAGGCATTTGGGTGTTGAACTTGTTAATGGATAGAGGCGACTTCCCGTGCCTGCGGCCAACAACAAAGCCGTTCTCACCTGTTCCCTATCGCCAGAAAGGTTAATCTTACACATTGAAACTCCTTACATTATATGGAAAAATCGATAAACAGAAAAGGCGGCTATAGTTTGTTGGGGCAGTCATCCGTTTCACCTGATTTGAAAAAAATGTTATTTCATCGTGGACAGGCGGAGAAACTACGTCAACACGCGTATGAGGATCAGAGCTTGCACATGGGAATGATTAGAATGTCTAAAGGCGTGTTTTTTTGTGGCTGGATCATTGACATCGTCGGCTGCCATTTGCGGCATGCTTCAGATATCTCGAAGCAACATATAAATATGTAACCTTTTTTTGACGCAGTCAAGCTTAATGTGTCAATTGTGTTAATCCAATGAGAAATCCCCCGGCTCTGCCGGGGGACCCTAAAAGTTCGACTTATGCGGGAATCATTCTTGGCGTAATCCCCTCAACAAGCGGTTGTGTTGATGCTGTATTTCCCTTGGTTGCCGACGGCAATATACAGCACAAAATTACTCTGGAGAACAAAGATTCCGCCTTTAGGCGGTTCTTAAAGCCGCTTTGAGCGGCTCACAGATTCAAGCCCCCGGCTTTGCCGGGGGGTATCTGACTGCTGGATTTGATTGCCAGCACGCACCAATAATAAAGTCGCCCGCAGAAGATCTGCGGGCGGCTTTTTTGTTTAAGTTATCGTGAGACTATTTGTCGTCGCAGCCATCACTGGCCATGTGCTTCAAGGTCTCGTAGCGTTTGTTGTAGTCCTTTTCGATACCGGCGCGGAACTCCTTGGAGAATTCGGGGTAGAATCTCTCAAGCATGGCGTAGCGGTTTTCGCCGGACAGGAATTCCTGCAAGGTTCCGTCCGGGGCCTTGGATTCGAGGATGAACGGGTTTTCGCCCTTGTCCGCGAGTTCCGGGTTGTAGCGGTAGAGCGGCCAGTAGCCGGAATCAACGGCCAGTTTCTGTTCGAGTTGGGTCTTGCCCATGCCCTTCTTGATGCCCTGATTGATGCAGGGAGCGTAGGCGATGATCACGGACGGGCCATCATATGCCTCGGCTTCCTTGATCGCTTTCAGAAACTGGTTCTTGTTGGCACCCATGGAGACGGAGGCGACATAGACATAACCGTAGGTCATTGCCATGCGGCCAAGGTCTTTTTTGCCAGTGGTCTTGCCTGCGGCGGCGAATTTGGCGATGGAGCCGAGCGGGGTGGCCTTTGAAGCCTGACCGCCGGTGTTCGAGTAGACCTCGGTATCCATGACCAGAATGTTGATGTCCTTGCCTGAGGCAATGACGTGATCCAGGCCGCCGTAGCCGATATCGTAAGCCCAGCCGTCACCGCCGAATATCCACATGGATTTCTTGGAGTACAGGTCGGACATTGAGGCGATTTCTTTCAACGCCTTCTTGCGAGTATCCTTGAGGGCCGCCTTGAGCGTGTCGCCAGTGGTTTTGGCCAGCTCGACGTCATCACGTCCTTTCAGCCATTCGTTCATGGCCGTCTTGATATTTCCGGTTTCGTCCTTGGCGGCTTCTTTCATAAGCTCGGCCAAATGGTTGCGTCGTTGGTCAAAGGCCATCTCAATGCCATAGCCGAATTCGGCGGCATCCTCGAACAGGGAGTTACCCCAGGCCGGGCCGTGGCCGTCACTGTTGACGCAGTATGGTGTGGTCGGTGCGCTTGCTCCCCAGATGGAGGAACAACCCGTCGCGTTGGCGATGATCATGCGTTCGCCAAAGAGCTGGGTGATGACCTTGACGTACGGGGTTTCGCCACAACCGGCGCAGGCACCGGAGAATTCCATCAGGGATTGACGGAACTGGCTGCCCTTGACTGATTCGCGGCTAAAAGCTTCCTTGTAGGAAACCTTTTCAGAGAAGTCGAAGTTGCTGGTCTGGACAGTGGTCTGGGTAGCGATGGGCTTCATGACCAGAGCCTTTTCCTTGGCCGGGCAGATGTCGGCGCAGTTGCCGCAACCCAGACAGTCAAGGGTGTTGACCTGCAATCTGAAGTGCATGCCCTTCACGTCCTTGCCCATGGCATCGAGGGTCTCGAAGGACTTGGGAGCCTTGGTCATTTCGTCGTTGGTAGCGAGGACGGAGCGCAGTGCGCTATGCGGGCAGACGAATGAGCACTGGTTACACTGGATGCAGTTATCCTTGATCCATTCAGGGGTCATGATGGCAACGCCACGTTTTTCGTATTTGCTGGTGGCAACAGGCATGGTGCCGTCATGGGAGAATGCGGAGACGGGTAGGGTGTCGCCTTTCTGGGCCAGAACCGTGCGCATGACGTTCTTCACGTAATCAGGCTCGTTCTGTTTGACCGGTGCATCGTCCTTGAGTTTTTCCCAGGCAGCCGGGACTTCTATTTCAATGATCGCGTCAACGGCGTTGTCAACGGCGGCATTGTTCATATTAACGATCTTCTCGCCCTTTTTACCGTATGCGGTTTGGATGCCTTCCTTGAGCAGTGTTACTGCCTTGGCAAAGGGAATGACTTCGGAGAGCTTGAAGAAGGCGGTCTGCATGATCATGTTGATGCGTCCGCCAAGGCCGACTTCCTGTGCGATCTTGACCGCGTCAACCGTGTAGAACTTGAGCTTTTTCTCGGCAATGGTGCGGCGCATGGCTGTGGGCAGTTGCTTGTCGAGTTCGGCGGCGGTCCAGGCGCAGTTGAGTACGAAAGTACCATTATCCTTGATGCCTTCAAGTACATCATACAGATTGACATAGCTGGGGTTGTGGCAGGCGATATAATCCGCGTCCGTGATCAGGTAGGTGGACTGGATCGGCTTTTTGCCAAAGCGCAGGTGCGAGATGGTGATGCCGCCGGATTTTTTGGAATCGTAGGCAAAATAGCCCTGAGCGTACAAGTCCGTGTTGTCGCCGATGATCTTGATCGCCTGCTTGTTCGCGCCGACAGTACCATCGGAGCCAAGGCCCCAGAATTTGACCTGAACAGTACCCTTCGGGGTGGTGTCCACACAGTCGCAGTTGAACAAAGAGGTGTCGGTGACATCATCAACGATACCAACGGTGAAGCCGTGCTTGGGTTTGTCAAGGCTGTCAAACACGGATTTGACCATGGCCGGGGTGAATTCTTTGGAGCCGAGGCCGTAGCGGCCACCGACGATCTTGGGAGCGTTGGCCTTGCCGGCATAAGCGGTCACAATGTCCATGTAGAGCGGGTCGCCCAGTGCGCCGGGCTCTTTGGTCCGGTCGAGGACTGCGATCTTTGTGACCGTTTTGGGGATGGCGGAAAGCATGTGCTTGATGGAGAAGGGACGGAACAGGCGAACCTTGACCAGACCGACTTTTATGCCGGTGGTGTTCAGGTGGTTGACTGTTTCCTCGATGGCTTCACAACCGGAACCCATGGCGATGATGATCTTGTCCGCTTTGGGATGGCCGACGTAGTCGAAGAGTTTGTATTTGCGGCCCGTGATCTTGGCGACTTTTTCCATGTAGTCTTCCACAATGGCGGGGATGGCGTCGTAGTATTTGTTGGTGGATTCAAGACCCTGGAAATAAATATCCGGGTTCTGGGCGGTGCCGCGAATATCCGGGTGCTCCGGGTTCATGGACTTGGCGCGGAACTGGGCCAGCTTCTCGGTGTTCAGGAGCGGCTTCATGTCATCGTAGTCGATGACCTCGATTTTCTGGATTTCGTGGGAGGTCCTGAATCCGTCAAATACGCTCATGAAGGGAATGGATGATTCGATAGTGGCAAGGTGCGTTACCAGAGAGAGGTCCATGACTTCCTGCACCGAGTTCGAGAAGAGCATGGCAAAACCGGTCTGGCGCGCGGCCATTACATCCCGGTGGTCGCCAAAAATGGAAAGGGCGTGGCTTGCGATCGCACGGGCCGAGACATGAAAAACGCCGGGCAGTAGCTCGCCGGTCATTTTGTACATGTTGGGAATCATTAGCAGCAAACCCTGCGAGGCCGTGAAGGTACAGGTCAGTGCGCCGCCAGCCAGTGAGCCATGCATGGCACCGGCTGCGCCGGCTTCGGACTGCATCTGCCGGATTTGTACTTTTTGACCGAAAATGTTCTTGCGTCCCTGGGCCGCCCATTCGTCGGCTATCTCACCCATGGGGGTGGAGGGGGTGATGGGATAGATGGCGGCTGTCTCCGTCATGGCGTAAGCCACGTGCGCAGCAGCGGTGTTGCCGTCCATTGTTTTCATTTTCTTCGACATGTTCTCTCTCCGAGTTTTGAATTGGACCTGTTACAACCAATAGTAGCTGGTTTTGTTATCCAGTATTATTATTGTGAAATACTTTTTCCTCCCCCGGTGATGAAAATACCGGTGAGGACCACAGAAACGAATTTCCTGCGTTGGGCCACAATGAGAGGAAGTTATCACAGTGTTGTGCTTTTTTTTTCGCGCTTTATGCCTTCGGGGTCAAGCCCTTTCACTTCCGTTCCCCGTCTAAACTTTACCACTTACCGATTTTTTCGGATAAAATCACGTGCAACTATCATTTTTCTGTTGATTGATTAGTCAATCTTTTCCTGACATACGAACATCTTGCCAAGCAGAGGCATTTGAAGTCACAATGCGTTGGAGTGAATTTGAGAATCCAATGAAAAATAATCATACCAAAGAAAATTCTGCCAATAAACGTCTGATTTTGACCGCAATCTTGTCCAGCGGATTCATTTCCACGTTGGGTCTTGGTCTTTTTTCATTCACGCTGCCGCTTCTGAGTCTGGATGAAAAAATTAGCGGAGTCTGGCTCGGAACCGCCTTTGCCGGATATTACCTCGCAAAGCTGCTGGTCGCTCCCGTGTCCGGGATGCTGGCGGATCGGATCGGGCCGCGTTTACCATTGTTGCTGGCCGCTTTGGTTGGAACTATTGCCCCGCTCATATACTTTTTTTATCAAAGCCTGACAATTCTTTATGCAATACAGTTCACAATGGGGCTGGTGTCCGGACTGATCAAGCCGGTCGGATTGGCCGCTCTTGGCGCGACCGGGGAGCAGGACCGCCTTTCCCGCTGGTTCGCGTTGCATGCACTGGTTTTCAATGTGGCTCTCTTTATAGGTCCGACCCTTGGTGGATATTTATACCTGAATCGTTCCATGGAGCCTATTTTACTGGTTCTTTCCGGTTGTATGGGGCTGACCGCAATCATTGTCGCCATCATGTTGCCCAAGGATACCCACACCCATAGCAGGGATATGGGGGCTGAGGGGAATTCTTCGACTTCCTTTGATGCTGTGGCTCTTTTCCTCGCCATTACGGGGCGTACCCTTGGAATTGGTCTCATGGTGACCTTTTATCCTGTTCTTCTTGTCACGACTCTGGGCCGGAGCGGGTTGGTGATCGGAGCCGTATTTGCGGTTCCGAGTCTCATGGTCTGCATTGGCCTTCCCTTCTTTGGTCGTTTGAACAACGTTCCAAAACCGATGACTGTCGTGCTGGGCATGCTCGTCAGTGCAGGGGCGTTGTTTGCTTTGGGTGCGTGTCGGGAGATGTGGCAATTCGTGTTTTTCGGTTCAGTCATGGGACTGGGTGCGGCTCTGTCAATTCCTTCTTCCATGGCACTTGCGTCCGGGTTGACCAGGAGTCAGGGCAGGGTCTTTGGCGCGGCACACTTTGCCGCTGGAATCGGTTTTCTCATTGGCCCGTTATTGGGTGGTTTGACCGTGCAGAATCTCCATGCAGTCGGGCCTGCTTTGCAGGTGGCGGCAGTCATTGGCGCCTGTGCCTGTATGCCTCTTTTTTCTTCTGCCTTGCGCGATAAATTTAAATGGGGCAAAGGTTTTTCCTTTGGTGTGGCTATCTTTTGCACTTTGCTTCTGGGCGGTTTCGGTTCAGTGCAATTCAGCCCGGTACCTGGTGATTCAGTTGCCGCAGAATCCGGCTTGTATCGGTATACCGATGTCGCCATGGGAACCGTGGTCAAGCTGACTCTCAAGGCTGACAGCCAGAAAGCCGCGGACGATGCATCGCGCAAAGTGTTGGCGTTAATGCGATTGTTACAGCAGGACTTTGATTTTCGTGACCCGGATGGGTCCATGGGCCGGATAAACAGGGCGGCTGGAAAATATTGGGTTACCCCGTCAGCTCGTTCATACGCCTTGCTTGGGAGAACCCTTGCCTTCAGCCTGGAAACCGGCGGGGTGTTTGACCCGACCATCGGCGCGTTGACCACATTGCCCTTGTTCTATGTACTGGATGAGACCATCGGCCAGAGCAAGAAAAAACTGGTTGATTACCGTCTTGTCATGGTCGATGAGGCTGGCAAACGAATTCGACTGAAAAAGAAAGGCATGTCTCTTGACATGGGAGGCATTGCCAAGGGGACCATTATTGACGCTGCGGTCAGGTTGTTAAAGGCCCAGGGCATCCGGGCCGGTATTGTCGAAGCTGGCGGTGATTTTTATTGCTTCGGTGATCGTGACTGGACCATCGGAATCCGTCATCCTCGTGCCAAGAAGTTGTATGGAACCGTGGTTGTCCGGGAAAAAGGCGTGTGCGGATCGGGTGATTACGAGCAGTTCGTGACCACGGAAAATCATGGCAAGTCCCAGTTGCAGCACCATATTATTGATCCGTCAAACATGGAGTCAGCCGATAAATCCGTCGGGGTGACTGTCATCGCGGAGAACGCGGAGAAAGCGGACTCTCTTGCCACAGCACTGTTCATAATGGGACCGAAAAAGGGGAGGGCGTTCATGCGAGAACACTACCAGCACGACTCGGCCCTGTGGTTCACGCCTGATTTATCCGTTGTTGTCACAGATAATTTTCCGAAATGAGTGAAAATGAAAAAGCCCCGGCGTTATACCGAGGCTTTTTTGTGTACTTCGCGTCCAGCTAGTTGAGTTCGTCTGCCTGTGTGCGGAAGCGTTCTGCCATATCTTCAAGGACATCGGCGGCAACACCGAATGTCTCCAGATTTTCTTCCGGGCCGTTCAGGATTCTGCGGTAGGACCATTGAGCAAGATAGAACAGTTCGGCTTCGGTGCAGCCGGGACATGCCGGTTTCAGGAGACTGATGACTTCGGTCTTGATCCGCTCTCGTTGCTGGATGGCCTGTTTGAGTCTCTGGCTGGCCTTGGATGTGTTTTTGTCGTCAGCCATGGCATTTTGCAACTGGACGTTGGCCCGTTCCACAGCCTTGGCTGCCATCAAGTATTTACCGGCCATTTTCGTGATGGAGGGATCGCTTGAAATCGCTTTAAATATTGAAGCCGTCTGATCAATCTTGCGGGCGTTCAGCCTGAGCATGGCTGTTATTTCCGCATTACTGAGAACACGCCGTTCCGTGTTCTCCCTGACCTTGTACTCACGTTCGTCACTGCTTGCCGTATCAACAATCTGGGCCATGAAAACCGGTGCATAAAGGTCGTACAATGTCCTGATCATTGTCGGTGTGAAAGCGTAGTCGAAGATTGCCTTGCGTGACCTGCGGATGTCGCTGCCGGAAATGGAAAAGCCGTCCAGTTCCTGACCATAGTACATATTGAGGGCCTTTGCCGAAGTCAGGGTGGCAGGTGTGCCCTTGGTGCTTTGCGGATGAAAGCGGCTCAAAATGAAATCAGCCAGCGATTCAACAAAAGAGAAGGTCACCATTTGATCTTCTGTGATTTCGATGACTTGAGATTTGTCTGATTTCGCGTCATCAACTTTCACAGGGGTGGCATTCTGTGCCTCGGCAGTGGATGGCGTGTAGTCCGGTTTGACTTCTTGTTCCTTGTTCACCCAGAAGGGAGCCACCGGGTCCTCGGATGGTACCACGGCCCTGCGTACCGGTCCTTCCTCGGTGGTGTCGGAAAAGAGCGCGTAGGAGCCGATGGCGAGGAATGTGGCGAGTGTTATCAGAATGGCAGCGAGTTTGCGTTGTTTCATTGTGTGTTCTCCTGAGACAGGAGTATCAGTTTATTCCGCCAGTTTCCAGGCGTATTCATTTTCCGCATCAGCGGTCGCACAGGTCATGTCGTTGTCGCGCAGCATGGACCAGTATATTGTCCCTTTGACTATTTGATCACACATCAGGCGCATGTGCGAATAATAGTCGAGCAGGGCGACCATGCGAGTCAGGTCGAGACGGCCCTGAGCACCGATTCGCAACAGTTCTTCCTTGAGTTCATGGTAATTGTCATCAAGCTGGTGCACGAGCTTTTCAAGGTCCGTGAATTCAGGTGAGCACGGTGTGTGGGCCACATTCAGGATGTCACGAATTTCACGACGAAATGCACGGGCCGTGGATGAGGCCGTTCCCGGTAACTGGTGATCGAGCAAGGCGTGTTCATGAGATATTTCGGTCATGATATTCAAGGCCTTGCGGAAATACTGGATAACTCTCAATGCCGGTGGAAGCTTGGATGCGACCGGATCAGGCAGGCCCAGGTGCTGCATCTTGATGCAGTATTTTCTGATGGCGGTGATGAGGGTGTCCACCACCGATTTATCCTTGATGAAATCCTTGTTCCTGAATTTGGCTGTCAGGGCTTTTTGAGCCATACCACGGGTCATTTCCCCCAATCTTCCCAGTTCCATGAACAGGGCATCCATGGCAAGAGACGGTGTTTTCAGAACGTTGTCATCCAGATATCGGGGTTTGCCCAGTTCTGTCATTTCCCTGCCAATGTGCTTGTCGAGAAAAGAGACGAGGTTGGATATGAATGGAAAAAAGAGAGCAACGCCAATAAGGTTGAATACGGTGTGGAACAGGGCGAGCATCGTTGCTATGTCGTGCCTGCCTCCAAAGGAAGCAAGGGCATCCACCCCTTTGAGAAGCAGCGGAATGGTCAGGATTGCCACCAGCCCGGTGACAAGATTGAATATGATATGGGCTGCCGCTACTTTTTTTGCATTATGTGTCGCACCGATGACCGAGAATAACGCGGTGGATGTGGTGCCGATGTTCGTTCCGATGGTTGCGGCTGCCGCACTTTCAAGGGTGACTATTCCTGACATCGCAGCGGTAAGGACGATTGCCATGGCCGCGCTGGAGCTTTGCATGAGCAAAGTCAGGATGGCTCCCACGCCCACGAACAGGAGGATTCCGCTGACACCGCCGATGTTGAATGCGGAGAGGTCAACGGTTGTTCCAAGGTCCTGAAATGTCGATTGAAGGATTTCAATGCCGAGAAAGAATATGCCGAATCCGGTGAGGGCGTCACCAATATATTTGCGCCGGGTATTGGCTCCGGTCAGGCGAAGCAATGCGCCAAGCCCGATGAGCGGCAGGGCCAGGGCTTTGACCTTCAGGCTGACACCGACTGCGGCGACGATCCAGCTTGTGACCGTGGTGCCGATGTTGCTGCCGAATATGACACTCACCGACTGAGTCATGGTCATCAGGCCAGCATTGACGAAACCGATGGCGGCAACGGTGATTGCGCTGGACGACTGGACCAGTGCCGTGACCATGAACCCGGAAGCAAGACCTCGGGCCGGTGTTTTGGTCCATTTGCCGAGAATGTTGCGCAAAGCATTTCCCGCAGCGTTGCGCAATCCTTTGGTCATTAGGCGCATACCCAGCAGGAAGAGGCCGAGGCCTCCGACTAATCCGGCGATAAGAGAGAAAATCATGATATGGGAAAAGCTCCTTGCAATACGTAGGGAGGCATACTTTAGGTGGTGGAAAAACCAAAGTAAACAGGTTTGTTTCTAGTCAAGCGTGCGACGATAACGTTTGAGACCGATGATGACGGCCAGCAGCCAGAAAACGAGAATTGGCCAGACATGATGGATGGATTCCTCAAAGCCGTTACCTTTGAGCAGAATACCTCGGATAAGTCGGAGATAGTGGGTAAGCGGCAAGATCGAGCCAATGACTTGTGCCCATTCGGGCATACCTCGAAATGGAAACATGAAGCCGGACAGGAGCAGGGATGGCAGGAAGAAGAACATTGACATCTGCACAGCCTGAAGCTGGTTGCGAACCACGGTTGAGATGGTAACGCCGACTGAAAGATTGGCTCCGATAAAGGCCAGTGAAAAGGCGAAAACAAGTGGAACGCTGCCGTGCATGGGGACATCGAACAGAAATTTTGCAGCACTGGTGATGAGTGTTATTTGGATATAACCAACTAAAATATATGGAACTATCTTTCCAAGCATGACCTCAAGAGGTCGGATGGGAGTGGCGAGCAGGTGCTCCATGGTGCCGCGTTCTGATTCTCTGGTAATGGCGAGTGAGGTAATCATGACCAGGGTCATGGTCAGGATGACGCCCATGAGGCCGGGGACAATGTTGTATTGTGTCACGGCTTCCGGGTTGTAATCGTTGTGTATGCGTATTTCCACAGGCGATTCGCCCTGGTTCAGCTTTGCATTGGGGCCGGTAAGTTCTTTCTTGAGTGCGAACCTGACGATTTCCGGGAAAGATTTGGTGCCTCCGCCTGATGCGGTTGGGTCGGTGGCATCGGCTTCCAGAAGCAGGACAGGCTTGTCGCCTCTGAGCAGGTCGCGCCCGAAGTTTTCGGGGATGGTCAGTATGAACTGGACCGTGTTTTCACGAATCAGGCGGATGGCTTCAGCCCGTGTTTTTGGATGCTGGGTTATCTTGAAAAATGTGCTGGTCTGCATCCCTGCGACAATGGATCGCGAGAACGGGGAGTTGTCTGCCGACAGGATGGCGGTAGGCAAAAGGCGCGGGTCGGAGTTGATGGCATAGCCAAAGAGAATGAGCTGCATGAGCGGGATGCCGATCATCATGGCGAATGTCAGCCGGTCGCGGCGCATCTGCACGAATTCCTTGCCCACCATGGCAATGAATCTTTT
>JAFLJW010000229.1 GCA_022712815.1 Pseudodesulfovibrio sp.
GATCTGGCAGTGCCGGCACGATCCAGGCGGGCATATTTCCAGGATTCAAATGGGTATTTAAATAGGCGACACCATCTGCAAGGACTTTGGTACAAGAAAGGCCCCGGACCCGGTCCAGTTTTTCCTGATCCCGATCCACAAGGATGATCCGAAAGTTATTCTGCCCGGTTGTCAGCAACCTTGCTGCACGCAGTCCAAACCGGCCAGCACCCATTATCCATATGGTTTCCATGGCGATGAATATCCAGCTATCTTCGCGGGAATATCAAGGAAAAGCAGATTTCATTCAGGTTTGATAAGATTGTCTGCATCAGTACAGATCAATTCTTGACAGAAATGACACACCATGTTCAATTTCTGAACATTTCCTTTGAAAAGAAATCTACCGCAATGGGGACAATAGTATGAAGTTAGTGTGGTCTTATCCCTAGGGGGCGGTGTTACTGGATCTGAAAAATTTGAATCGTCCATTCTCTCTCTCTTATTTCTCTCTTCTTTTTGGTTAGTCTACCTGGAACTACCATACCACAAAATAATTAAAACCGAGATCTTTTATTCAGATCCCGTCACCCTATTTGGAAATTTTCCTTTCAGAAACCGATACTAAAATTAGGATAAGGTATCCCCCTCACTGGATTTTTTTAAAAAATCTTTACTAAAAAATAAATTTTCAATATAAGAAAGATTTACCAATATACCGGTTGAATTTGAATTTTACTCAAGAGACAGACGTAAAAGAGACCTAAAAATAATGCAATTAATGACAAAAATCAAATCTTGGGGCCTGGTTCTTATTTTGTTTCAACTGGTGATAATAGTTGCCGGAAGCCAAGCCCAAAATATACCCACCGATGAAATCACCATTGTTGTTCCCCTGAATGTGATCACCCAGATGGCCACATCGGTCCTACCGCTAAGCCTGAAAAAAGAACCGTATTATACAGGCGACTTATGGATTCACACCATTGATCACCTCGAAATCGGTTCCAATACCCTGGCCTTTGATATGATTATCCGGGGCAAAAACATTAAACTTGAAACAAAATTGGGGAGTCACCCCCTGGTGATGAATATCGGAGACTTCGACTCAGCGTTCAGTTGCAACGCTTCTTTGCGTTACGATGCACCCAAACAAGTGCTGTATATCACCCCCTATCTTTTACAAAAACCAAATCAAAATGGAACCAACCCCATAGCAGCCAACCTGATGCAATTAATAACCCTTGCCAACGGCGTGGAATACCCCATTGAACTTCAAAAGATTCAACATATCATCACCCAAAGCCAGGAACAATTCAATATTGATGCGATAATCACCCATATTTACACCGAGAACAATAAGGTTTTTATCAACGGCCACCCCCGGATTCAACGAATAAAATAAGTTTCTAAAAAAGAGCAGAAGCCCTCGTGAAATATGCTTGCAATCCCCATTTACTGTGGTGTAGAATGTTTTGTGTTTATCAAATCATGGGAACTTCCCATGACCTAGGACCGCAGAAAATAAGTTAGACATATATTGAAATTTTTAGAGGATCGCCCCATGCTCACCCAGATAGAAAAGAGACTGCTCGGTTTTATCAATAGAGATGAACTGATTGACTTAACTTGTGAGCTGATCCGGATTGATTCGGTGATTCGCCCGGAAACAGGCAATACAGAAAGCCGGGTGGTCCAATATATAGCCGACTGGATTCGAAGGGAGCTTGGGGTTGAGCCCTTGGTTGAAACAGTGGTTCCCGAAAGAGAAAATATCATTGTGACCATTGATTCAGGGCGGCCCGGCCCCTGTCTGATGTTTGAAGGCCATACGGATGTGGTTTCCGAAGGTAACCCGGATCTGTGGCAGCATGATCCCTTTGGTGGAGAAATTGAGGACGGCAAAATTTACGGAAGGGGCGCCTGCGATATGAAAGCGGGCCTGGCAGTCAATTTGCTCACCGTCAAGGCAATGATGAGATCCGGGGTTGAATTCACAGGTAAAATGCGGCTGGGAATTGTGTGCGATGAAGAAGACCTGATGCTGGGCATTCAGGATTATATCCGCCGAGGACACGCCGATGATGTGGATGCCTGCCTGGTATCGGAACCCGAGGAAAATCAGCTGTGCATCAGCATGAAAGGGGCCTTGCGGGCCATCGTTAATGTCAAAGGGAAAATGGCCCACGGGGCCATGCCCTTGACCGGCATCAATACCAGTGTTCGCATGGCACGCATCATTCTGGCCTTTGACAACTTTGAAAAAGAAGAAATAGCTATTTTTGGCAAGGACCCGTTCCTCGGATGGCCGTCGATTACCTTTACCGTGGTTCAAACGCCACCGCCAGGAGAACCCGTACAGTTAAATGTCATGCCCTCGGAATCGGTTGCCTATTTGGATATCCGAACCGTTCCCAGCCAAAACCATGACCGGATAAAAACCAAATTGCAGGAAATCCTGGATCAATTGGCAAAGCAGGACCCTGATTTCCATGCACAAATTAAGTTTATCGCTGACAAGCCTGTTGTCAGCATGGGAAAAGAAGAACCCATCGTCATGA
>JAFLJW010000317.1 GCA_022712815.1 Pseudodesulfovibrio sp.
ACGAGCATCTTGATAACGGAGTGGTCCGCTGGAACTTCTTCCCGGATCAATGCCGCCATTGTGACATGCCGCCCTGCAAGGACACTGGAGATCTCTATCATGAAGGAGCAATCCTTCAGGATGGCAAGACCGGAGCTGTGCTCTTCACGGACAATACCAAAAAGTTCAGCAAGAGCGAGTTCAACGATATCCGTGACTCATGTCCGTACGATATCCCCAGACGCAACGATAAAACAGGTCTCATGTCCAAATGCACCATGTGCAATGATCGCATTCACAAGGGCTTGCTGCCTGTCTGCGTTCAGGTTTGCCCGACCGGGGCCATGCAGTTTGGTGAACGTGCCGATATGCTCAAGGTGGCTGAAAAGCGGTTGGCACTATTGAAAAAGGACTGGCCTGATGCGGATCTTGCCGACCCGGACGATGTGAATGTCATCTACCTGTTGATCGACAAGCCGGAGAACTATCACGAGTATTCGGTTGCAGATGCCTCAATGGGACCAATGACGAAGAAGCAATTCCTTGCCACTTTGACCAGACCGTTCAAGGCCATGGCAAAGGTATAAAACAGTTATAACTACCTCTCTCAAGGAGGGACCGAGTCGCTTACAAAGACGGGGCGGCTCGGTCCCAAAAGAGAAAATATGGAGCTTAGCATGAAGCCGGCATCTTCCCAGAAAGCTGTTGAAACGACACTTGAAATTATTAGAAAGCGTATCCCCGCGTACAGTGAAATTATTGACAGGTTCAGCCCTCTTTTTCTGTTGAAAGCGAGCTTGCGCGACGCTTTGGTCAAAAAAGAACTCAAGCTCCCGGAAGTCGTGGCCGTGAAGCTTTCTGACGGAGTCCCGGTTCTTGCCGGAAAAGATATGTCCATGTGGACAGCGGAGTTCGTTGAAGTCGCAGACAAGATGTTTCCGGCATTGGCCGACTCCCTTGAACTCGATGAAGAAACTCGAGATCTTTTACGTGAATACTTGATCGATCCTGATAATCTTTTGGGACTTGTCCAGGCCCGGATTGACGGTAACTGGAAACACTTTGAGAACACCTCCAAACAGCTTGGCATATCACCGGACCATGTGCTGCTGTATATTTCAGAGAACGTTTGCACCCCTGTCTTTTCTGCTATAGCCGAGCTTTTGGGCAAGTCCCTTTCAGATGACATCTGGGACAATGGCAACTGTCCGGTCTGTGGTTCATCCCCCTCCATTTCACACCTGTCATCCATAGAGGTCACAGATCTCGATCACCTAGTGGGCGGCGGTGGCAAAAAGTATCTTCATTGTTCCCTGTGTGGTCACGACTGGCGTTTCAAGCGCAATGCCTGCTTTGCCTGTGGCAATGATGAGAACGGGTCTCGTGAGTTTTTTTATGTGGATGATGTGAAGCATGAGCGGATTGAGGTCTGTCACAAATGTGGGACGTATTGTTTGAGTATCGACTTGCGGGAGTGTGAAGTTCCCCCTCAGTTGGATGTTGCTCAACTCGGCCTTATTCATCTTGATATTTATGCGCATAACAACAAGTTCCGCCCTGCTACGCCAACGCTTTGGAATACTTTGGATTCGTAAGAGGGGAAGGTCATGCCTACGATGCACCTGCGCGCACTCAAAGAGGAGGAAGCGAAACGGCGACCGGATTCTTCTGGTGGTTCGGAATTGTCGAATTTCGTTTCTCCCAGAATACTGCAAAAGTATGCAGATGGAGAATTCAACCTTGACAGCGGTCTCATCGCTGTGGAGGAGGATATCAGACTTCGTGTCCAGGATCATTCCGAAGTGACCCTAGCCAGAACTCCGGGGGATGACCTGAACCTGATAGCGGGTCATCTCTTTTCGCGCTCCATGATCCGTGAGCCGGAAGATATTCTGAACATTTCTTTTCACACCCGGCACTTATCTCTTGCGGATATCGTGCTCAGGTCTCCGAAGATCATCCGCAGGATATACCCTTTCCCGCATCCGATACAGTTTGACCCGGAGCAGATATTTGAATTCAAGGCGATGTTTGAAAAGCGTCAGAACCTGTTCAAGAATACGAGAGCCACTCATGCGGCGGCCTTGATCTCCGGCGATGGTAAATTATTGGCCTTTGGCGAAGATGTGGGAAGGCATAATGCCTTTGACAAGGCTATCGGATGTGCGCTTCTGGAAGGCTCTCTTGAAAATGTAGCCGTAGCCATGCTCTCCTCTCGCTTGGCACTCGAATTGACCATCAAGGCCGCAACAGCCAATATCCCCATTCTTTGCGGTTTCTCAGCTGCCACCAGCTCAGGTATTGAGTTTGCCGAGAACAATAACATCACCCTCCTAGGCCGTATTCGGAAAAGAGCACTCGTAGTATACGCCCACGGTTGGAGATTGCGAAAAGGGTCACGATAAACTGAAGCAGCAAAGAAACTTGCTGGCCGAACGAGTCGGTCCTTTTCTTGTGCCTCCTTTTTATTCATTTTCACATGGTTGTGCTGTTCGTCTTGTTTTTTGTGGATATTCCGGCCAGTCCGAGGTGGCGATAGATGCTGGGGACACTTAGTTCTGCGTGTTGGCTCGCCTTGGTGACATCATATTCGCATATTTCCATCAGGTGCTGGAAGTACGCCTGATCGCGGATCGCCTTGTATTCTCCATATGTCAGGGGGCTGTTGTTTTCCCTGTTGGAAGGCTGTTTTGGTGCCTGGTGTTTCTTTTTGTCCTTGTTAAGATAGGATACGCGAATATGGGTCGGCAGGTGCTTTGGGTAAACAACAGGGTCATGTCCTGTCTCGATGACGGCAGCTTCCATGACATTGCTGAGTTCCCTCACATTCCCGGGCCATGCGTAATCTTTCAGGATTTTTATTAGTTGCTTTGATAATTTCTTGGAGCCAAAACCGTAGCGGTCGCAGGCTTTTTTTGTGAAATGAGCGGCGAGTTCTGTCAGATCGTTTCCACGGTCGCGCAGGGCAGGCAGGGAAACTTCCACAGTGCATAGTCGAAACAACAGGTCGCTTCGGAAAGTTCCGACCTTGGTCA
This sequence comes from Pseudodesulfovibrio sp., assembly GCA_022712815.1. Lineage (GTDB taxonomy): Bacteria > Desulfobacterota > Desulfovibrionia > Desulfovibrionales > Desulfovibrionaceae > Pseudodesulfovibrio. The sequence continues at coordinate 3,015 of JAFLJW010000317.1, forward strand.
TTGCTTCCAGATTCCGGTTTGTGGCGGCCACGAGGCGAAAATCGCTTGTTTCTTCCCTTGTGGACCCGACCGGACGATAGCGGTGCTCTTGCAGCACTCGCAAAAATGATTTCTGCAAGGATGGCGGAAGCTCTCCTATCTCATCCAGAAACAGTGTTCCCCCATTGGCCTCGGCAACAAGCCCCTTGTGATCGGAATGCGCCCCGGTGAACGATCCTTTTTTGTGGCCGTACAGGATGCTCTCCAAAAGAGTTGCCGTGAGGTTCGAACAGTCAACAGTGACAAACGCATTGGTTTTCCGGGGGCTGTTGGCGTGAATAGCATGGGCGGCCAGCTCCTTTCCCACGCCGGTCTCTCCCAGGATGAGGACGCTTGCCTCACTTTTTGCTGCCCTGCTCATGAGTTGCCTGGCGCGTTCCATGGATGAATCGCTGCCGATGATACCGCACTTGTTGAAAGAGGGAGGTGATTCCATGTCGGAACTTCTGTTTTCCCGGTAGTTCAACGCGCTTGTGAGAGAAGCCTTGATGCTTGAAGGTGTTGCCGGTTTTTGGATATAGTCCCACGCGCCGCTGTCCAGAATCTTATGGGCACCATCGCTGTCGCGCAGGCCGGTGATAACGATGATCTCCGGGTGTGTGCTTGTTGCCGATAGTTCATTGATTGCCTCGTGCCCGTCTCCATCCGGCAGGTTCAGGTCCAGATAGATGATGTCCACGCCTGTTTCGGCCTGAGCTATTCCATCTGACAGGCTGCCTGCCAACAGGACCGCGTGGCCCATGTCCGTAAAACATCGGGAAAGGCTGTTGCGGATGAGTTCGTCGTCGTCGATTACGAGTATTCTGGCCATGTTTTTCCCACCGTCCTATGCACAATATTTTCTGACGTTTTCCACCAAAACACGCGGTGTCATCGGTTTCATTATGAATCCGGCCACGCCAGCATCCCGGGCCTGAGCCTCAAGATTGGGTTCCACATGGCCGGTACAGATCACTATCCTGGCATCAGTTTCATGCTCGAGAATACGGGTTGCCATTCCCATACCGGTCATGCCCGGCATGGATTGGTCCGTGAGTATCATGTCGTACTTTCCCTTGGCTCGGAAAAATTCCTTGAGTCCTTCCGCACCGTTATCCGCTGTGAACACTTCGTAGCCAGCATCCCGCAGCACTCGTTTCATGGCCTGGAGAGCTCCGCTGTCATCGTCCACCAGCAGCAGGCGGCCAGTTGTCCGTGAGGCAGGGTTGTCTTCCCTGGAAATTGTTTTCACCTCAGGCGTGGAGCATGGCAGGTAGACCGTGAATACCGTGCCTGAACCTGGGGTGCTGTCCACATGGATGGAACCGCCGTTGCAGCTTGTGATGGCGTGAACAATAGCCAACCCCATGCCGGTGCCGCCGCTTTTCTTTTTGCTCGTGTAAAACGGTTCAAATATACAACCGATTGCGTTTGGCTCAATGCCGCAGCCGGTATCGGATACCTTCATGACCACATGATCTCCCAACGCCAGTCCGGGATGGGGCGCATCTTTTTGCGAGTCCAGATAGAGGTTGGAAATTGATATGGACAGGGTTCCCCCGTCCGGCATGGCCTGAACAGCGTTTCGACAAAGATTGAGTAGAATCTGCTGGATCTGCGATGGGTTGGCCAGCACACAGTCATGTGTCGCCAGGTAGTCCACTTCCAGAGAGATATGCTTCGGCAGGGAGGCCTGAAGAAGTCCCAGATTTTCTTGCGCCAGCGGGGTCAGGTGCAGCGGAGACCGGGTGATATCCTGCTGTCGGCTGTATTCCAGCACTTGCTCCACCAAATCTGCGGCCTTGTACGCGGCCTGCAATGCTTCGGCCAGCGGGGCGTTGATTTCCGTGTGCGTGGATTTGTCCAGCGCGTAATCAATGTTGAAAATGATAGGTACGAGATTATTGTTGAGGTCATGGGCGATGCCGCCAGCCAGAACACCGATGGCGCGCATTTTCTGGGCCTGAAAGAGTTCCCGCTCCACCCGTTTGAGTTCGGTTATGTCCACGCCCAATTCCATGACCAGAGGCTCGCCGTTTTCGTCCTCGAACGGGAAATCATAGATATGGAAGGTCCGCCCGGCGGCATCCGTGAACTGCCAGTCCACGGGCTTGCCGGTGTCAAAAACCCTGAACGTGGGACAGTGGGGGCATGGATCGGCGCGCCCTCCGAAAACTTCGTAGCACCGCCGCCCTTTGGTCTCGCCATAGAATGTAATGGTCTTCTTGTTCGCATACGCCACAGTGTAGTCGCGTCGCTGCATGTACACGAAAATAGGTAGTTCATTGATAATATTGAAGAACAGCTTGCGCCCTCGTTCGCGCAACATGTCTGACTGGCGGCGCAGTACTTGTTCTGCCCGAAGTGCATCCTCAAACTCTGAGGTCTCGTGAATCTCCCTTATCTCGGCAATAATCAGGTCTTTTTCAAGCGGAACCAGCCGACAACACAAGCTGCAATGTTTGGTTGTCGCGGTGTTATTCCATGTGAACTGGTGTTCTTCGGCATTCTTGCGGGCTGTCACCACTCCCTCTGCCAGAGCGAGGAGAAATGAGTCCGGGAACGGAAGGTCCGAGAGATTATTGCCTGCCAGCGGTGTGGTCAGGCGTGGGAGCATGTCGTTGAAAGCTCGGTTGGCATAGGTGATGACATCGGACTTATCCAATGTGACGAGTGCGCACGGACTGTGCTCGGCATAGAGTTGGAAGCTGGCTGAAATCATCTGTCTCGTTGCTCATCTTTTAATATATTACATTTTTCTACATTTGATGCACACTTTAAGTGTAGTTTGTCTTATCCTATTAATCAACACTAAATATTTATATTATAATATCTTGAAATAATAGTATAAAAGATGATTATCCAGAGTACTCCAAAATTATTGTTTTTAATAAAGTGATTATCAAAAATAATAAATCCAAAATTTATGCAGACACTTATTACTTAACGAAAATAACCAATTTTCTAAATAAATATCTGATTTAAAAGTAGTATTTATAAAAATGAGGTAATTGGCACGGAGGTTGTAATGTGAAAAATAGTTACAAATAATTGCATCGATGGAAAATGCTAAAAAAATGTCACAACCAAGAGTGTCGTAATTGCCAAAAATAGGAATAAAGACAATGAGCCTGCCTGAAACACCTTCAATTGATAGCATCAAGAAGCAAATTCGCGATAACGACATAGAATTTGTCAGATTTGAGCAGGCCGACTTGCACGGCGTGTCCAGAAGCAAGACTGTCCCGGTCGGATGTTTCATGGACTATATTGATAATGGCCTGAATTTCTACGGCGGGCTTCTGGGGCTTGATGTCCAGTCCAAAGTACTAACCGGGACCGGATATGCGGAAGAAGTCGCCTTTGCCGACCATTGCACTGTTCCCGATCTTTCCACTTTCAGGGTCCTTCCCTGGGTTCCAAATACCGCTAATATTACCGTTGACCCTTATTGGTATGACGGTTCTCCGGCCATGGCTTCCCCCCGACTTTTGCTCAAGAAGATCATCGATCAGTTTGACGACATGGGGTATATTTGCCGGTTGGGATACGAATTCGAGTTCTACGTGCTGGACAAGGAGACCCTTAAGCCTGTGTACACCGGCCAGCCCATCTTCGTGACCCTGAAGAACAATTTCGACATCAATTATACATATGATTTGATGCGCAAGATGGATCAGGCCGGGGTGCGAATCATCACCCAGAATTCCGAACACGGTCCCGGACAGCAGGAGATCAACCTGTATTATCAGGATGGTCTGGCCGCTGCTGATACCGCCTTCATGTACAAGATGGGGGCCAAGGAAATCTCCCTTCAGCATGGTTACATAGCCACCTGGATGACCAAGCCATTTATCGAGTCCAGCGGTTCCGGTTCCCATTTTCATATCAGTCTGATCGACAAGAAGACCGGAAAGAACGTCTTCAACGATCCTGACGGAAAATTTGGGCTGTCTGATCTGGCCCGGAATTTCCTTGCCGGATTGTTGAAGCACGCCAGAGCCAACACCATCTTCACCGCGCCGACCGTCAATTGCTACAAGCGATACCGCGTCAATTCCTTTGCTCCTCACAGTGCGACATGGGGCATGGAAAATCGCACAGTCGGCATCCGCCTGAAAGGGTGTCGCGGTGAGAGCACTCATTTTGAGAACCGTCTGGCCAGTGCTGGCACCAATCCGTATCTCCTGGCGCTCAGCACTCTTGCGGCCGGTCTCGAAGGTATCCAGTCCTCCCCAAAGCTCCCTGCTCCCATTGAGGGAATCGCCTACGAACTCGACGATATTCCGAGGCTCCCGTTCACTTTGGATGAGGCCATCGAGGAATTTGAAAAAGACACTGATCTTCATGCCGTACTGGACCCGGAATTTATCAAGCTGGTTCTGGCGGTCAAGAAATTCGAAGTGGAAAATGCAAAGACCCAGATTCCCGACTATGGCACGCCGGAGTTCAATGAGCGTGTCGATCCATGGGAATGGGAATATTACATGGAACTGATCTAGATAATTACACCTCTGTAATGGGGAGGGGGAGGGGTGACCACAGCGCACCTTCCCCTTCCGATAAATATCTTTCGTAAACAGGAGAAATGCATGTCAGCCGTAATTCCGGTCCTCGACCTTGCCGGAACACCATACGAAATCGGGCTTGCCCACGGCAAAGCCATGAAGGAGCGAATCGTCGATTTCGTGGCTTCTGTCACGGCTGTGCATCAGGAGAATAACTCGTTCATCCGGGTCGATCATGATTCGCTGACAACTTTTTGCATGAAGAATCTCGGTTTCCTGCAAAAGTATTCCATGGAGCTTGTGGAGGAAATGCGCGGTATTGCCGACGGGGCCGGAGTTCCCTTTGAGGAGATCGTATACCTCAATTCTTTTCTTGAACTGGAAGATCTCAAGGCGCCCGGAGTCGGTGCCAGAATCCTTCCTGATGCGTTGTGGGGGTGCACGACCTTTAATGTCACCCCTGATGCCAGCGTGGATGGCCGCGCCTACATCGGTCAGACCTATGACATGGAAAAGTATTACGAAAAGTATCTCTGCATTTTACGGATAAAACCCGTGAATGGCCCGGCAATGCTGGTCATTTCCTTTGCCGGGCTTCTCGGTCTCAACGGATTGAATTCCTCAGGGGTCGGAGCTGTGATCAACAAGGTTACTGCCACGGATGCCCGACCCGGCGTGATCTATCCGTTCATCATGCGCAAGGCACTTGCCTCGGAGCGGATAGGCGATGCGCTTGGCGCAGTCATTTTTTCACCCCGCGCCTCCGGCATCACCTACCAGTTGTCAGGCGAAGGCGTTGCTTTCTGTGCCGAGACCTCGGCGACTTCTTACCAACTCCTTGAGATCGACGGGACCATATCTCACACGAACCATTTTGTCGGTCGGGATATGCGCCGGTTCGAGACTCAAAACTGGCTCAGCCATGGCGGGTCCATGGTTCGCAAGCAGGTTGCCGATGCATTTCTGAAAAAGCGTCGGGGCAAACTGACTCCTGAGAAGCTCAAGGAACTGACGAGAGATCATACTAACTACCCCCGCTGTATTTGTGCGCACGGATTCCCTGACGAATCTGAGAACACAGCTTTTCATACGGTTTTCGGTGTGGTCATGAACCCTGCCGGAGGCTGGCTTGAGGTTTGTCCGGGAAACCCTTGCGAGAATGAATATGAGCATCATTCCATCTAGTTTTAACATCTTGGAATGAATCAAATAGTTGGTAAGTTTTTTTATAAATATCTATCAGAGAGGTGTGTTATGAAGTCCGAGAATGGTAAAGTCGAAAGAACCCTGAAAGAGTATGATGCCGGTGGAATGAGCCGCCGCAATTTTCTGAAGAACATGTCGATCCTCGGCATTTCGGCAGTTGTGGCCAATGCCGTGGCAATTTCTCCTTTGGGGGCATTGAACGCATTCGCCTCCATGAAGGGAGCCGAAGATCGGGCCTGGGATCTTGCCAAGGTCGCAGCTGCCAAGGCAAAAAAGAAAACTCTGACCTTGCTGATTCCCACCGGGTCCATCGGCAATATGACTCCTTATGCAGACAGGTGGAAGATCGAACTCGGCATCACCCTTGAATTCATCGAGGAGCCGGATGAAGTCATCCACACCAAGGGGATGCAGGAAGCCGTTGCCAAGACCGGTCGTTACGATGTCATGATGCCCACGGCCATGTCCTACCCGGACTGGATTGATTCCGGTGTCATCTATGACCTGACGGAATGGACCGAAAAATACGATCCCGAACTTTTCAATGAAGAATATGGCGTTGTCTTTCCGGCAAGCCATCACGCCCAGCTTTACAACGGGCGTGTTGCCGGTCTGCTCAATGACGGTGACCAGATCACCTTGCTTTGTCGTGATGACTACCTCAAGGATTCTGCCAAGGCCAAGGCCTTTGAGGACAAGTTCGGGCGCAAGCTGGCCGTGCCTGACACATGGAAGGAATATTACGAGCTTGCCCAGTTCATGCATGATCCGTCCAACGGATTCTACGGCAGTCTCGAATATCGTTCCCCGTACTACGTCAAATGGATGTTCATGCAACGCCTGGTATCCAAGGGCAAACTGTACTTTGACGGCGAGATGAACCCGACTTTCAATTCCGACGAGGGTGTCGAGGCCCTTGAAGATATGCTCGCCATGAACGAGTATTTGCATCCCGATGCATTCAGCTTCACATGGTCCTCCAACTACAATGCATTCGGGCGCGGCGAAGGCTTCATGAACATTGTCTGGCCTTCCGGCTTCAAATATTCCAAGGCTCCGTCCACCGGTCCTGCCACCACCGGCAAGATCGCCGCGACAGTCATGCCCGCCGATTTCACCAAGGACGGCACCAAGCTCTATGCTGGCCTGTTCTGCTGGGGTTACGGCTACGCGGTTTCCAAATATTCCGAGAACCCGGAGCTTGCATACGCATACTCCCAGTGGATGACCTCCCCGACGATTTCCGCTGACGCAATCCCGTACCTCGGTGGTTACTCCGACCCTTACCGCGTCAATCACATGCTCAAGCCGACCAAGCGTCTCACTGACACATACTCCCCGGAGTACCTCCAGACCCTGTACGACAACATGGTCAACACGGTTCCCGATTTCTGCCTGCCCGGCGGATTTGAGTATCAGGATGCCCTCGACAAGCAGGTCCATGCCTGCATGACCGGTGCGAAAAAGCCCAAGGAAGCCCTTGAAAAAGCTGCTCATTCCTTTGAGCGTATCACTCGCCGCATCGGCAAGGACAAGGTCAGGAAGGCCTGGCTCGCATTGTCCAAGAACCTCGCCACTCCCATCAAGAAGGCGAGCGGCGCGGACAAGTGGAGCTAAGCTGAATCAATAATCCAAGGCCGTCCCAAGTGTGCTCTTTGCACACTTGGGAGTCGGCAAGGTGAACATTTCAAAGGATTTTATAAGTAATTATGTCAATTTCACAGTCTTTATCCGGTGCGCCGGAACCATCGAAGTCGAAAATCGGCCTCAGCAATGGTGCCATAGCCCGGATATTCACAGTGCCCGGACAGGTGGTTTCCGTACTGGTCCTTGTTGTGCCGCTTTTGGTGGCACTCTATATGAGTTTCACGGACTGGTCTCCCACTCGCGGAGCACTTTTCGATGCCAGTTTCATAGGTTTTGAAAATTACAGTGAACTGCTCATCTGGGATACCCGGTTTACCTATGCGGTCATTCGCACTTTCCTGATTTCCGTGATCTGCCTGTCCCTTGAGTTTGTCTTTGGGCTGGGTCTGGCTGTCCTGTTCCTGCGCAAGTTTCGTGGCAAGTCATTGCTGTTTTCAGCATTCCTTACACCGATGATGATCCTGCCTGTTGTTGTCGGATACATCTTCTGGATGCTGTTCCAGTCCAATGGGCCGATCAATCAAGTCATTGAATTCGTACTTGGGGCGGATGCCACGATTCAGTGGTTCCGCAGTGCCACCGCCGCTATTTTTGCGGTGATCGTCACCGAGGTCTGGCACTGGACCCCATTGTTTTTCCTGATTTTGTTGTCTGGGCTGAACGCAGTTCCGGAAAACCCGATCCGGGCCGCGGTCATTCTGGGAGCCAACCCGCGTCAGGTCTTCTGGCGAGTGGTCATGCCCATGCTGAAACCTGTCATCATCGTTGCTTTCGTCATCCGTTCCATGGAGATCATAAAGCTCTTTGATGAGGTCTTCATGCTGACCCGTGGCGGGCCCGGTTCTTCTACCGAGACAATCAGTCTCTATATCTACAAGTTGGCGTTCAATGATTTCCAGCTTGCTTACGGAGCGGCTGCCGCATTTCTCGTGCTCATCGGCTCCTTGCTGCTGGTCCATCTCCTGCTCGCTCCCGTGCGGGATCAACTTCTGGAGGTCGATCGCTAATGTTTGAGAAAAAACTCAGCCCGTTGCAGACGATAATCATGGCTGTTGCACTTATTGTCGTTCTCTTCCCTGTTTTCTGGATATTGATGACGGCCATCAAGCCGCCGACTGACTGGAATGCCTCTCCGGCCATATGGATTCCGTCCGAGCCGACCTTTGTCAATTTCCAGACCCTGTTCGACCCTGATGCTCTGGGTGAATATGGTGTCGGCGGTGTCAGCCAGCCAGCCACGAAGGCCGTGTTTGGTTCGATTCTGGCCTCGGTTGTTTCCACGGCCCTGTCCGTGCTCATTGGTCTTTTTTCCGCCATTGGCATTTCCCGGTATGGCAACGGCAGCAAACTGACACCCCTGATAATCCTTTCAGGGCGAATGTTTCCGCCCGCCGCCATTGCGGTTCCGTTTGTGATCATGTTTTCCAATGTGGGGCTGATAGACAGTTATATCGGGCTTATTGCCATCTACGTTGCCGTGACCACGCCGTTTTCGACCTGGATGCTGAAGAGTTTCGTTGACGACCTGCCGCGTGAAATCGAGGAGGCAGCCATGATCGACGGACGCTCGAAACTGGCGGCCCATCTCACGGTGACCATTCCGCTGATAAAAGGGGGCTTGTTTGCCACCACAATGTTCATCTTCATTCTCAACTGGTCGGAATTCATGTTCGCATTGGTACTCTCTTATTCCAATGTCAGCACCATCCCGGTGCAGCTTGCCAAGTACGTGACCGCCACAGCCGGAACCTTGTATGGCGTACAGGCCGCCCTGGCTGTTCTGGCCATGGCCCCATTGGTAATTGTCGGTTATCTCATTCAATCACATCTGGCTCGTGGTATGACTTTTGGAGCGATCAAACAATGAACAGGCCCAAACTTGAACTGGTCTCCTTGCGAAAGGAGTATGGCGGCGGTGATGTCATCGCGGTGGACGACATTGATCTCTGTGTCGAAGCCGGTGAAACCATTGCCTTGCTTGGCCCTTCCGGGTGCGGAAAATCAACTACGCTGAACATGATCGTCGGGCTGGACACCCCAACGTCAGGCGATATCCAGATAGACGGCAAGTCCATCGTCAATGTGCCTGCCGGGAAGCGGAATATCGGCCTCGTCTTTCAGGACTATGCTGTTTTTACGTCCATGACGGTCCGAAAGAATCTCTCTTTCGGCCTTGAGGTGCGCGGCAAATACAAACTGGAAATCGCCCGGGCAGTTGACGAGGTCGCAGAACTTCTCGGCATGTCGGACCGGCTGGACGCACAGGTCAAGGAGCTTGGCGGATCGGAACTGCAAAGGGTCGCCATTGGTCGTACCCTGATAACAAAGCCTTCCATTTTGCTCTTGGACGAGCCGCTGTCCAACCTTGAAACTTCCGCCAGACTTGCCATGCGCAAGGAACTTCGGCGGATGCAAAGTGAGATCGGCCTGACCATCATCTACGTGACCCACGATCAGGTGGAGGCGTTGTCCCTTGCAAGCAAGATAGCCATCATGAATGCGGGAAAAATCCTTCAGGTCGAGAAAGTCTCCACCATTTGCGACAACCCGGACCATACGTTTGTTGCCAATTTCCTTGGCTCGCCGCCCATGAATTTGCTGCGAGGCAAATTCTCCGCTGCCACAGATGGCTCCATAACCTTCATGAAAAATAATTTTTCCATGAAACTGGAGTCTTCGAGCAAAGTGCCGACCGGTTTGCCTGAAGGTTTTCTAACCATGGGAATAAAACCGGAATCACTGCGGCTTTCATCAGAGGAAACAGCATCCATTGTCGGCACGGTCGGCCTTCTTGAACCTCGCGGGCCGGAAGCGGTCCTGACTGTTGAGGCTGGTCTGGAAAAATTGAAAGTCATCGTGCCGTCCGACTGCCAGCTTTTAGAAGGAGAACCAGTCGGTCTGTCCGTTGATTACGATTCCCTTGTTTTCTTTGGCGGTGACAGCAACCGCAGAATTGATCTCAACCTGTCCGGGTGGGCAAGCTAATGACGAATATATCAACAAATCAGGAACATCCGGTCCTTGATGTCGAGAGTGTCAGCAAAAGTTTCCGTGGAGAAAGTGCTCTGCAAGAGATATCTTTTACGGTCCCTGAGGCATCACTGACCGTTATTTTGGGGTCTGCCGGAGCGGGCAAGACAACAACCTTGCGCATGATCGCAGGGCTTGACCAGCCTGACTCTGGAAAGGTGACTCTTTCCGGGCAGGATGTTGCGGGTTGGGAACCGAAAGATCGTAATGTCGCCATGATTTTCGATAACCTTGCCTTGTATCCGAACAAGACCGGCTATGACAACATCGCCAGCCCTCTTGTTATACGCGGAGAGTCCAGAGAGGTGATAGAGGAGAGGGTCGCCGAGATGGCGAAAACCCTTCAGATCGGACATATCCTGCAACGGCTCCCCAAGACCATGAGTGGTGGCGAGCGGCAAAGAATCGCGCTGGGCCGTGCGCTCATCCGTACCCCCAATCTCTTTTTGCTGGATGAACCCCTTTCGAGCCTTGATGCCAAGCTGAGAATCGAATTGCGTGCCGAATTGCGACGCATGCAGAGAGATCACGGATACACGTTCCTCATGGCGACTCCTGATTTCAATGAGGCCATGGCCATTGCCGACACCATCGTGATGCTCCGTGAAGGAAAAGTGGTCCAGACAGACAAACCCCAAAAGATTTATGACGAACCGGTTGACCGCGAAGTCGCAAGTTTCGTGGGTGCTCCCCAGATCAATCTTGTCGAGGCCCGGTTCATGTCGGAAGGCGATGACATCCATCTGCTGTTCGCCGGGACACGGCTGCTGATACCGGAGCATTTCAAGGAGATAGCCGGGTCTGAATCGCGGGCTTTTGAACTCGGCATCCGCCCGGAAAATTTGAGGTTGGTCGATTCTTCGGATGCGACCATCAAGGCAGCTATTATTGATATCGAGTCGCTGGGGCCAAAATCCGTGCTCACGGTCCAAAATGATACAGCCGAATTGAGAATTATGGTTGAAAGCGTCGATACAGTTGACCTGTCTCCGGGCCAGAACGTGGGTATCGAAGCTGTAAATCTTAATAAGCTTCTCGTCTTTGACCAGACGACCGGTCAGCGTCTCTGTAGTTTGCAGGAAACCGCTTTTTGAGAGAAAAATGATTAATATATTCATAACATATAGGTGCAACCTTTCCTGTTCTTACTGTTTTGCCTCTGAACTGCGGTCAGAATACCCCGAGGACATGAAAGCGGAACAGTTCGGGAAATTGCTTGAATGGATGAGTGCCGTGTCATTGCCTGCCGCCGCATTCATCGGCGGAGAGCCGACATTGCATCCCCGTTTGCCGGAGATGATCGAGCAGACAGTCGAGGCAGGTGTGACCGCTGTCCTGTTTACCAATGGTCTTTTTCCCCGGGAACTGGTTGACCGGCTTGCTCCGCTGGTGTCCAATTTCGTGGTCAATTACAATGATCCGTCTTTGTATACTCCTGAACAGAGTGAAAAACTGCATGGCACTTTGTCGCGCCTGCGTGAGCTGGGTGCCAGGGTCACCTTTTCCAAGAATTTTTCCAGACAGTACAGAGAATACGAGTATCTGCTTAAAGGGTGTGAGCGCTATGGAGTAAAATCCGTGCGGTATGACATTTCCCGGCCCAGCATCAGTGGGACCAATGACCACTTTGCCCAAAGCGATACGCGACAGATTATCTCCCATATCGTGAATTTCGTGAAGGCGTGTGAAAGTCAGGGCGTGCGAACCGGCCTTGATTGCAGCGTGAGGCTTTGCGACCTGAAGGATGAAGACCGGAGCTATCTTGAACGAGTTTCCATGAAATTTTCAGGTGTGTGTCATCCATCCATAGACATACACCCGGATTTGTCGGCATCATACTGCCTGCCCATGCGTGATATTTCCGTCCCGGATGTGACTGGATTTGCCAGTCAGGATGCATTGATGTGGCATTTTGCAAAAACAGTCCGGTCCATTCGGCAGACAAATGTTTCGCAGGATTGTTTTGACTGCAAGGATTTCATGCGTCGCTGTCAGGGAGGGTGCATGGCCCTCAAGAGAGCCGGGCATGAGAATCCGAGAGGATTGTGCAACACCAGTGAACTGGAAACGAGCGAGTCATGAGCAAGATAAAAACCATAGTCACCACCTGTACGCGGGATTGTCCAAACACCTGCGGCCTGATTGCAACAGTCGAAGATGGCCGCCTGACCAAATTGGTGGGAGACCCTGACCACCCGTTGACCAAAGGCATCACCTGTCACAAGGCCCGCAAATATATCGCCAGAGTCTACAGCCCGGAGCGGGTGAAAACCCCCATGATTCGTCGGGATGGCGAGTGGGAGCTGGCCTCCTGGGATGAGGCTCTTGATCTGATCGCAGGGCGCATGAAAACCATCCGCAAGGAATCAGGCAACGAAGCCATTTTGTACTATCAGGGCTATGGTGAACGGACCGCACTCAAACTTCTCAACAAATATTTCTTCAATCTGTTTGGCGGGGCGACGACTCTTCGCGGTTCTTTATGCGGCGGGACCGGTCAGGCTTCCCAGAACCTTGATCTTGGCAGGCGCATCTCGCACGACCCGCTTGATCATTACAACAGCGATTCGATTGTTCTCTGGGCCAGAAATCCGGTTTCGACCAATATCAGTCTGGTTCCCATCATCCGCGATGTCAAAAAGCGCGGCGGAAAAGTGATCCTGATCGATCCGGCCCGGAGCAAATCGGCGGTGCTGGCAGATCACCATATTGCCCCGCGACCCGGATGTGATTGCTACCTTGCCATGGCAGCTACCAAGCTCGTGTTGGATGCCGGGACCGAGGATACAGGGTTCCTGAAAAAACATACCGTTGGATTCGATGAATACAAGCGGATTATTGACGGCTATACGGTCGAGGAATTGTGCTCTCTTGCCGGTGTGACCATGGCGGATATAGAAATCCTTGCCGAACTGTTC
>JAFLJW010000311.1 GCA_022712815.1 Pseudodesulfovibrio sp.
ACGGCCTTCAAGGTTGGGGAGAAGATCGACCCGCTCCAGATGTATCTCATCGACATCTTTACCATCTCCGCCAACTTGGCCGGTTTGCCCGGCATGAGCCTGCCTGTTGGGCTTGGCAAGGATACCGGCATGCCGGTCGGCCTTCAGCTCATGGGACCGGCTTTCAGCGAAGCGGAAATGTTATCGGTTGCCGATTGCCTTGAGAGGAATCTGGAGCCAATGCCGATGGCTGAATTGTAATAGAAATTGCAATTGATTTTGAAGGCTGCTCAATTTGATTTGAGCAGCCTTTTTTTGAAGAGAAAGAAGAGAAAGAAAAGGGAAGAAATATGGAAAGCCACCTGTGGCGGCGATGAAGAATGAGCAAAGAGGTTTCGTCCCCTCCGGGCCGAGTTACTTTTGGGCCAAAGCGTCCAAAAGTAACCAAAAGACGCTTTTTTTGCGGTGTGATCGAGGCTCCCGCAACAATAATCAGTAACATCGCTCTGCTAACGAAAAGGCCAAGACGGTCGAAGACTCCCGCCTTGTCCGGTTTCGTTTGACCGCAAAACGATGAACTGCTTCTAAGCTGCTCCCGCCTATTGCGGGCCTTCGTAAGAAAGATCAAAAATGGTGTGGAGAGCTTTGACTTGAAAGGTTCTCCCGAGATCTGTTGCACTTGTCTTTTCTTCCAACCTTCCTTCCGTGAACTGCGACAGCGGTTAAGGGTATTTTGGGTTAGAAGCCGACCAAGAGGAAAAAGCGGCTTTTGTGGACGGAATCCGAGAGAACATTATTAACAATCCTTCCCGTACGAAAAGGGAGAGCCTATACTTTTCATGGCTGCGAGCGATTCCTCTTGGATCGGATTCTTGACCAAAGCACCCTGCGGCCAAGTTTAGAAAGCCGAGTTTTTTTGGTTCGTTTTTTGGGGCGGCTCAGCCAAAAAATGAACCCCGCCCGGGGAGGACTGCCTTAGGCATCTTATTTTTTTGCCTTTTCTTATCTTTTTTTATTCTCTCAAATTTCCAAAATTTTAACGAAAACAAAAAAAGTGCATCATCACCGCCGCAGGTGGTATCCACAGACCGTTCTCTTCTTCCCTTCCATTCCCCATCCAAAAAAGATACAAGATCACAATACCAAACACGACCTTCAGGAGAACCCGTATATGTCAACAATCCTCTGGCTCATCATCGCCTATATCCTTGGCTCTATCCCATTTGGCCTCATCATTGCCAAATCCATCTGTAATATCGACCCGCGTCTGGACGGCAGCAAAAACACCGGCGCAACCAACATCGCCCGTCTGTGCGGCACCAAATACGGCATCATTACCCTGGTTCTCGATGTCTCCAAAGGGCTGATCCCCGTACTCATGGCATCGGCCTGGATCGAATCCCATCTGGCCCTGAGTCTCGTGACTCTTGCCGCCATTCTCGGCCATATCTTTTCCTGTTTCATGCGCTTCAAAGGCGGCAAGGCCGTTGCCACCACGATCGGCGCATTCCTGGCCCTCTCTTTCTGGGGAACCGTTTTTTCCGCGGCCATGTGCCTCGGCGTGGTTGCCCTGTCCGGCCATGTCTCCATGGGGTCGCTGACCCTTGCTCTGGCCCTGCCTGTCTTCATGCTCCTGACCGGAAATTTCGCTTACGTTCCCGTTGCCCTAATCGTCATGGTCATTCTATTCTGGCGGCACAGAGACAACATCTACCGCCTTGCTCGTGGCGAAGAAAACCCTTGGGTTAAACCAAAGGCATAATTGATGAAAGAAGATTCTCCCAAGCGTTACGCAATCTATTCGATCATAGCTTCGGTGCTAACGATGGGCCTCAAATTCGGGGCTTGGGGGATGACGGATTCCGTTGGTTTACTTTCGGATGCCACGGAATCCATTATCAATCTCACTGCTGGTGTACTGGCCCTGACAGCAATCACCATTGCCATGCGCCCGGCAGATTCAGACCACAGCTACGGCCACGGCAAGGCTGAATATTTCTCCAGCGGCATGGAAGGTGTCCTGATAATTCTGGCCGCCTGCGCAATCGCGTATACTGCCATCGGCCGCTTCGCCAACCCGCAGGAACTCTCCAATCTCGGCCCCGGCCTCTTGCTGGCGCTCGTTTCTTCAGTGATTAATTTTGTCACCGCCAAGGTCATGCTGAAGGCCGCCAAACGGTTCGACTCCATCACGCTTGAAGCGGATGCCAAGCACCTGCTGACCGATGTCTGGACATCCGTCGGTCTGGTGGCCGGACTGGCTATCCTGCTCATCAGGCCTGAGTGGAAAATCCTCGACCCGATCATCGCGGTGGTCATGGCTGTAAACATCGTCTTCACCGGCATAGGGCTGGTAAAACGCTCTGTCGGCGGCCTGATGGACGATGCCCTGCCGGTTGACGAGCTGGAAATCATCGGCGCGTCCATCCGCAAACATCAGGGAGCCAAGGCCACATTCCACGGCCTCCGAACACGCAAATCCGGCTCCAGACGATTCATCGACTTTCACCTGCTGGTCCCAGGAAAAACCTCAGTCATGACCGCGCACGACCTGTGCGAAGTCATAGAAAATGAAATCAAATCCAAGCTGAATCAAGCGGAAGTGACCATCCATGTAGAGCCTATCGAATCTGATGCATCCTATGATGGTGACGAAGTCGGTGGGGCCTGCGAGACATGTATCGAGAACAATCCCGCTAAATAAAATCAGGGCTGCAAGGGATGCGTCCCTTGCCCGCCGGAGGCCAACGGCAACGATAATTCCCGCACCGGCAAAATCTCCCAGCCAGCCGAATTATTCCTAGCTCCCCTGCTTATCCCACGGAATCCCGCTAAGTATCGCCTCAACCACCGGCTCCAGCGTAGGACGTTTCACCGCAATGGCGGGTATGCCTTCGGGGAAGACGTGCTGCATGGCTTCGCGGGCTTCGGCATTCAGGCGATCCCATTTGTTGAGCACGAGAATAATGGGGGTTTCGCCCATGTCCATGTCTTGAAGAATGGCGCGGACGGCCCCGACCTGCTCTTCGACTTCCGGATGTGAGGCATCGCAGACAAGGATCATCAGATCAGCGGATTCCAGTTCTTCGAGAGTGGCACGAAAAGCTTCCTTGAGATCCGGAGGCAAACGGCGGATAAAGCCGACTGTGTCGGTGAGGATAACCTCACGGTCTTTGGGAAACCGGATACGGCGGCTGGTGGGATCGAGGGTGGCAAAAAGCTTGTTTTCAGCCAGCACTTTGGATTGCGTCAGGGTGTTGAGAAGCGTTGATTTGCCCGCGTTGGTGTAGCCGACCAACGCGACGATGGGCAGCCCGGCCTTGGCCCGGCGATCGCGTGTCTGGGTACGGTGCTTGCGGACTTTTTTGAGTTCACCTTTGAGCCGGGTAAGGCGTTCATTGGCCCGGCGGCGATCTATTTCAAGCTTGCTTTCACCCGGACCTCGGCCACCGACACCACCCATGAGTCGGGACATGGCGCGATTTTTACCGACCAGCCGCGGCAGGGTGTACTTGAGCTGGGCCATTTCGACCTGAAGCTTGCCTGCTCTGCTGGTGGCGTGCTGGGCAAAGATGTCGAGGATGAGTTGGGTACGGTCGAGAATTTTTCGTTCCGTGACCTCGGCGATGTTGCGAATCTGGGTGGGCGAAAGGTCCTGATCGAAAATGATGACCGAGGCATTGCCCTGAAGTGCCCTGACTTCAAGCTCGGTGAGTTTACCCTTGCCCATGATGAACTTGGGATTATGCTTGCGCACCCGCTGAATCATGGTCCCTGCGGTCACGAGACCGGCGGTATCGGCCAGTTCGGACAGCTCTTCGAGGGAAAGTTCCTGAATGGGCTTTGGCGTCTTGTCCACGCTGACGAGAAGCACACGGTTCTCGTCCGAACCGGTATCACGGGCATCTGCCTGACGGCTGAATTCATCTTCCAGAGCCTCGACAATGGCACCGAGATCAAGGTCTATGCGATCCCATTTGACCGGGGGGAACTTCTCGTAGCTCTTTTCATCGGGATTGGGCGGCAGAAGGTGCGCGACCTCGACGGTTTCGGGAAATCCTCCGGGCACGGTCAGGGCAGTGATCGAATCAAGGCGCAAAAAGACCATGTCCATCAGGTCTTCCTGTGACAAGGATTCATCGCCCAAATGGGTGTGGAGCAGACGAAGCCCCCGGAGTCGGCCTGACGACATGCGAGCACGCGGCAGTTCCGGGATGTAAATAGCGCGATTATCGCCAACGAGAACCATGGCGACCTTACCCTGACGGTCGATGAGCAGACCGATCTGCCGACCGGTATCCGCGCTCAATTCCGCCAATTCATGTGCCTGTTCATTGGTATAGTTTCCGTCCGATGGAAACTGCCGTTGATACAGACGACTCAGTCGTTTGATCTGGTTGGGCTTCAACCCTTGCAGGTTGCCTTTGAGCTTTTGGGCGATACAATACTCCTCGTTCTGACAACCCCACCCCAGGCTCAGGATTGCAAAGGACGCGTCCTTTGCCCGCCGGAGGTGAAATCACCCGACAAAACCGCCAAAGGCGGTATCATATATCCTTAACTAGGCATTATTCTCAGCGAGATACTTGGCAATCATGGTGTCGTATTCGCTGACCAGTTTAAAGGTCAGGGCTGCCATTTCCTTGCGCAATTCAAGTGAGATACCGCCATTATCGACGATTTCCTGCTGGATTTGCGGGTAGAACCCGGGGTCTGGCACCACGAGAATGGAGTGGAAATTCTTGGCCGCTGCACGCAGCATGGTCGGGCCGCCGATATCGATCTGTTCGACAGCGTCTCTGAGACCAAGGCCCTTGCTGGCAGCTTCGGCAAAATTATAAAGATTGACGCAGATGAGATCAAAAGTCTCGATACCGAATTCACGAAGGATTTCCATGTGTCCTTCGTCATCCTTGTCGGCCAGAACGCCGCCGTGAATATTCGGATGCAGCGTTTTGACACGCCCACCGAGAATTTCGGGAAAATCAGTGACCTCACTGACGGAAGTGACGGTCAAGCCAGCTTCTTTCAGCATTTTCTTGGTCCCACCGGTGGAGACAAGCTCACAGCCGTTTTCGGTCAGGAATTTACCGAACTCGGCCAGACCGGTCTTGTCGGTAACGGACAGAATAGCTCGTTTGACAGGCAACAGGTTCATGCACAGTCCTCCCTTATGTTTTGAGAGGCTGTGCCAGATTTGCCGTACAAAGGCAAGCCGCACGCGCCCAAGACTACTGTTTTCCTCCTCCACGTCACTTACGTGCGAGGCTGATCCCCTGCCCTGTCCACCGAAGCAAACGGGGCAGGGAACCAACGGGGAGGGGAGACCGTAGTTAGGTCTGGAGATGTTCGAGCATTTCTTTGGCGGCCTCGTTTTCCGGGTCCATCTCAAGAATCTTCTCAAGTTGTTCCCTGGCCGCATCTTTCTGCTCGACGCAAGCGAGGCATCCTGCCAGCGAATAGCGCACTTCGTGCTTCGCCGGATCAATCTCAAGGTAACCCTTGAGAAACGGAATAATCTCGTTCACACGTTCCAGTTCATGGCCCAGCCTGATCAGACTGAACAGGGCGACCATGTTTTCGGGATTCATCTTGATGGCTTCGACGAACATGGAGTATGCATTCTCCTGTTCACCGTTTTCCATCCGAATGAGAGCTATCCCGGAAAGACTTTTGTCGGTTGGCTCAATTTTGTGAGCTTTCTCGTACATGGTCATGGCACTTGCCAGTTCGCCGCGTTGAACGGCAACCGTTGCCAAACCGATGTACGGATCGGGGTGTATCCCGTTGGAGCTGACGGCTTTCTTGTAATACTCTTCAGCCTTGTCGAGCTCACCCATGAACAGGTAGCACTCACCGAGTTCCTTGTTGATTTCGTAATCCAGATGACCACTCATAAGTTCCCCTCCATTTCTCCTTTACCCGGAGGGCCGGGTTGAAAGAATCTCCTGGGGCCACATTCGGCCCGCGCCTTTGACTAGCAATCAGTGTGCCAAAACGGTTAAAGTCAGACGAAAGAACACCATAAAACTCAACGAGATGGCTTCAATCATGCCCATAACATCTTTATATAATTGTAATTATTTTAAGATGACAGTCACAACACTTCACATCCCTCCATATTTCACTGTCCACCCAGGTGGAATAATCTGCCCCTCTTTCATTACTTATTTATAAGAAGCCGCCAAGACAAAAAATCAGAAATCAACAATTCTGAGGTTCAAAACGGGTCTTATGTTAACAATCTCAATTAAAACATCATACTACATGATTGGAACGCTAGTTGCTAAAGCCCTTGCGTGTTCGGCGGAAAAAGATGTCCGCGCAGAACCAAAAAGAGAACGAAACGCAGGAGGAGCAAGGTATGCGAGAACTTTTCGAGAAACATATTAACTTGACAGCCAAGGTCATGGACCTCCGGCTTGAACGTCAAAATATCGTCACCGGCAACATCTCCAACCTCAATACGCCGCAATATCACGCTCGTCGCCTTGAATTTGAAAACACCCTGCAAAGCGCGCTCAACCAGGATGCCCGCGGCAAGATGACCAGAACGCAACACGCCCATCTGCCTGCCGTGTTCAACACGGAAGGTTTTCAGGGTGAAAGTATAAAAACCTTCAAGGCGCGCGAAATTTACGGACAGGATTCTGTGGATCTGGACAAGGAAATGACCATCATGGCCAAGAACAACATGATGTACAATGCTCTGGCCATGGTCATCAAAAAGAATTTCTCAGGCATGCAAAGAGTCATACAGGACGGGAGCAAGTAAATGGATTTCATGACAGCACTCGACATTGGCGCATCCGGTCTCAAGGCCCAGCGTGCCAATCTGAATGTCATCTCCATGAACATGGCGAACATTCGGACAACAAAAACCATTGAAGGCGGGCCCTACCGCCGCAAGTCCGTGTCTTTCGAGTCCACACCGGTGTACTCGCCTTTTGACAAGGCCATGGACAACCAGCTCAACCGTGACCTGCAAGGAGTCAAGGTTCTCGGCGTTACGGCCGATGATCGCCCTTTCAAGCAGGTCTACGAACCGCATCATCCCGATGCCAATGACCAGGGATATGTTTTCTACCCGGACATCAACGTGGTCGAGGAAATGACCAACATGATGCAGGCCATGCGCGGCTATGAAGCCAACGTGCAAAGCATCCAGTCAGTAAAACGCATGTTCCAGAAAGCCGTCCAGATCGGTACGGGCTAAAGTAAGGAGAATGAATTATGGTCATCAAAAGCGTCGCAATAAATGCATATCAGAATGCCATGGATCTCCGCCGCAGGTCGGTAGACAATACCGTTGCCAAGCAACTGCAAAAACCTCAGGCACCGGTAGAGGGTTTCAACGATACCCTGAAGGAGTCCCTCACCAAGGTTAACAACCTGGAAGCGGAAAAAAGGACGATGATCGAAGAATTTGCATCCGGCAAGACACAAAATGTACACGAACTGATGATCACCATGCAAAAAGCGGGACTCGCCATGCAGATGACAGGCGCCGTCCGAAGCAAGATCATGACTTCCTACAAAGAAATCATGCAGATGCCTTTCTAGGGCAGACGAATCAACTAGTTTTTTAAGCGGAAACCTACAAGCTGTTGGAGAAAAAGATGCCTCCGTTCATCGTCGAATATTTGGCAAAATTCACTGGGTTCTGGACTGATCGTACCACGTCCCAGCGTATTCTAGTCGCAGGCCTTGCTGTCTCGGTGGTCATTTCCTTTGCGTTCATGATATTTTGGATGAACAAACCGGATTACGCTGTCCTGATGACCAATCTCTATCCTGAAGATGCATCCAAAATCGTAGGCATGCTTCAGGCTGACAAGGAAGACTACGTTCTGGAAGACAACGGCAGGACCATCAAGGTCCCTGCCAACCGGGTGCACGAACTCAGATTGCAGGTCGCCGGAGAAGGCAACCTGCACGGTCAGGGCATCGGCTTTGAAATTTTCGACGAAGTCCAGATCGGCCAGACCGACTTTGTACAGCACATCAACTACCAGCGCGCGCTTCAGGGTGAACTGAGCCGGACCATCACGGAATTTCCACAGATTACGAAAACAAGAGTTCATTTGGTCATCCCTCAAAGAAGCCTTTTCATTGAAGACCAGATTCCACCATCCGCTGCCATAATCCTGCAACTCAAGGACAGTGGTACACTGGCTCCCAATGAGATTCAGGGCATCGTCAATCTGGTCTCCATGTCAGTCGAAGGCCTTGAGCCAAAATATATTACTGTTTCGGATATGAAAGGCCGCCCACTCTACACTCCAGAGGACGACACAACAGGTCTGTCAATGTCCAACACCCAGCTTGAGTACAAGGCTGGCGTCGAAAACAAGCTGGAACGCCGCATCATGGAACTGCTCGGCCCTGTCGTGGGACCCGAAAAAGTCATCGCCCGCGTCAATGCGGACCTCGATTTCAGCCAACGAACCATCCGCAAGGAAATTTATGACCCGGACGGCGCGGTTGTCCGCTCCGAAACCCGTAGCGAAGAATCAACCGCTGGTGCGGCTTCTCTGGCTGGCGGAGAACCGGATGCCAATTTCCGAGGCGATGGGTTCACCGGCACCACGACCACTCAGGACTCCACCCGGGAATCCAGAACAACCAACTTTGAAATCAACAAGCAGGAAGAAAATATTATTGCCCCGGTTGGGGAGTTGAAACGGCTGACCGTTGCGGTTATAGTTGACGGCACATGGGAAAAAAATGCAGAAACAGGTGAATTAACGTATATTCCCCGTTCAGCCGAAGAAATCGAACGGATCAAGACTCTTATCAGCAGTGCTGTCGGTTTTGACTCGGTTCGCGGCGACTTCGTTGAAGTGAGCAATATCTCCTTCGGTTCCCCGGAACTGTATGACGCCGATTCCCTGATGCGGACCATGCTCGAATACGCCCAGCGTCTCGGCAAGCCGTTCTTGAACGGTGTCCTCATCTTCCTGTTCCTCATTCTGGTCGTCCGCCCGGTGATAATGGCCTTGATCAGGCCTCGTGTCGCCGAGCAGGACATCGAGGAAATGGCAGGTCTGCCCGGTGCGGAGCGTCTCGCACTGGAAGAGGAAGACATGGACGAAGAAGCCATGGATACCACCAGACGCCTCGAAAACGCGAAAAACCACGCAGTCCAGCTGTCCGATGAAAATATCGATCAGGCCGTGCATCTGCTCAAGAACTGGCTGACTCAGGAGGCTTAGGGAAATGTCTGACTTTTCAGGACCCCAAAAAACGGCCATAGTGCTTCTCGCCCTCGGCGAAAAATTCACCATGGACGTGTTCAAAAGAATGGAACGCAACGAGATCGCCGCTGTTTCCAAGGCCATGCTCGAAACCGATTCCGTTCCCAAGGAACAAGTGCTTGAAGTGCTCAAGGAGTACAATGAGGCCCTTGCCTACGGGGCCGAACTTCTCGTCGGCGGCCCGGAGATGGTCAAGCGTCTGTTGACCAAATCCCTGGACGCGGAAACAGCCAAGTACATCATGGATTCCCTGAATCTGGATACCGGCCCCACGCCTTTTCAGGAACTGGAAAACGTCAGCCCACGCATTCTGGCGCAGATTCTCAGAAACGAGCATCCACAAACTCTGGCTCTCATATTGGGCCATCTGCACCCGGATCAGGCCGCCGAACTCATCCAGAACCTGCCTGCCGGGGTTCGCGCCGAAGTGCTCATGCGCCTGGCAAAACTGGAAGCCGTGGCCGAAGAAATGCTCATGGAAGTGGATAAGGTTCTGCAAAGCCAGCTCATCGCCATGGGTGGCAAGGAAGGCAAGAAGGTCGGTGGAGTTCCGGCAGTTGCCGAAATCCTCAACGCAGTGGATCGCAATACCGAGGAAGAAGTCCTCTCCGAGATCGAAGAGGAGTCCACCCAAATGGCAGAAGATATTCGCAACCTCATGTTCGTCTTCGAAGACGTCAAGACCATCGACGATATCGCCATCCGCGAACTGCTCAAAGAGGTTTCCAACGAAGATCTCACCGTGGCACTCAAAGGAGCCAGCGAAGACCTCAGGGACAAGTTCTTCAAGAACCTGTCGGAACGCGCCAGTGCAATGATCAAGGAAGACCTTGAAATTATGCCTCCCAAGAAGCTCTCCGAAGTCGAAGCAGCCCAGCAGAGTGTCGTCAAGACCGTCCGTCGTCTGGAAGACGAGGGCAAGATCGTAATAAGTCGAGGTGGCAGTGATGTCTTTGTCTAAGCACACGGATTCATGCCCCAATCTGACGGGCAAGGTCCTTATCGGCATGGGCACTCCCGGCCCGGACGAGATGACCATTCAGGAACTCGAAGGCAAGCGGCAGCTCATTTGGGACAGTGCCACCGACGACGAGTATCTGAAACGCGTCAAGATAAAGGCCAAGGAAAAGGCGAAGGAAATCATAATGCTGGCCGAACTGGAAGCAGAAGC
>JAFLJW010000451.1 GCA_022712815.1 Pseudodesulfovibrio sp.
TTTCGGACCATGGACAAGGCTTTCAAAAAAATCTCCGGGGCCATGACCGCGCTACCGAAAGTCATGCATGCTCCGTCTTCCAGAATTTCCATCTCTTTGGTGAACCGCAGGAAGTCGGTGTACGAAGCCTGTCCCCAGGCCGCACCGTCATAGTTGGGATGCTCGCAGACGATGTCGTAACCGATGCCAACATGCATGGTGACCGGGATACCTAGTTCATACGCCTTGGCAAAAATGCTTATATCCTTGTGCGGGAAATCACCCTCGCTGACGACCTTGCCCGCAGCCTCGCCCAGTCCCAGACCTTCACGAACGGCCAGACTGGCGATTTCGTTGATATCGCCGGTTTCCTTCCACAGGCCGAACTGACCATTTGCGACATATCTCGCCACGGATTCGGTGGTGGCTCCGATCAGAGCCAGCTCGTAGTCGTGAATAAGACACGCGCCGTTGACGGCCAGACATGTGATAAAGCCACGCTCCATCATGTCCATAAGATACCGCTGCATACCGGCTCTGATGACGTGTGCGCCCATCATCATGATCCGCGCCGCGCCGCACTCTTTGGCCGACTTGAGACGAAGGGCATACTCAGCCAAAGCCGGGGGAACCTCATTGGCTGCAACAGGGTTGACGACCACGGAAATATCGAGGTCGTGCTGTCGCTCGGCCAGAGGAAGAAGCCGCAAACGCGATGTATCAAATTTATCAATCATAATTTACTTCAGGAGAGATCGCACGCATTTCATTATCGCTTCTCTAGTGATGGATTTCTTATTACCGACAATGCCCACAGCAATAGCCCCGACAATATTACCGAGAAATGCGACCAGTTCAGGCTGGGCCTCAAGGACGGCAGCCAGTGAGGTGACAGAAAAAAAGGCATCGCCCGAGCCTATCTTGTCTACGACTTTGTGATCAAAGGCTGGGACCATGACAGCAGCACCATCACGGGTCTGGATATACGAACCTTTTTTCCCCAGCGTGACGGCCATCATTCCGGCACCAACCTTCTCGCGAGCCAGCTTCGTCAAGGAACTGACCGCAGACACCCTGTCACGGGTATCAAGCCGAAGTTCTGGTTCAGCGAGGCTCACGAAGTCGCAACGCTTGTATTTTGAAATAGTGTGAAAACCTCGGTTCCCTGCATTTGTCTGGGTGTTGACGGCCAAAAATGGTACCCGGACAAGTTCTTCCCTGCACTTGGCACTAATGGCACCATGACCAAAGTCAGCGGCAACCACAAGATCACTCTGGTCGGCGGATTCAAAAAGTTTCTTGCGAAGGCACTCGTCACAATGGCTATCTGCACCGGAATCGTCCATGTGGTAGATTTCAAACAGTTTGGTCATGCTGTAGCTCTCGATATACCTCCTCTTGCGAAGCGTCGGCGCATTTTTCTGATATTCAAAATGCGGCTGTACATTGGCGTTGAGGTTGTCTCGAATAAACTCTTCGTGACTGTCCAATTCACCCAAAAGGGTAAACAGATGGACTTCCTTGACCAGATTGGAAAGATGATTGGCAATAGCCAGCACGCCTCCGGCAAAAAGGTCGCCGTCCAGATGATTGAAGGCTATGACCGGTTCTTTGGAAGCCATGCCGAGAGGTGAACAATATTGATAATCATCCAGAATGGTATCGCCCACAACCGTCACTTTGAGCTTTTGCATCTTGTCAAAAAGATGCTCGATATCCTCTATGGAATACCGGGAGCGAAATACCTTGAGATATTCCTGCACTTCTTTGGGGAATGACGACATGAATTCATTGATCAGAGTCGTAGAGCTGAAAACGATATCTTCGGTAAACTTCAGTTCTATACCCAGTTTTTTGCAGGCCTCGGCTTCCAAACGAAGCTTGCCAGTAGGGTCGGTGTCAATGCTCGTAAAATCAGATCCTTTCACATAAACATCGGGCTTGAGAAAATCCAAAAGCTTCTCTGCCGTGGCCCACTTGCTGATGGCTGCATGGTCCACACCCCGTTGCGACGCCACGCCTTCCACGCGCAACACTTCGGAAAAAGCCGGACGATGCGCTCCCTTGTCCACCCATTTGTCCGGGGTTACCGTGACAATAAGTACATCACCCATCTGTGCGGCCTGACGAAAATATCTGATATGCCCGATATGCAACAAATCAAAGACACCATGGCAAAGCACCACTCGATGTCCCTGTTGCTTATGTTTCTTCACGGTCTCAGCGAGTTCGGAAAGCCCTACAACTCTTGTTTCAACTCTCATAGAATTCAGCTCCAAAGTTCTCGGCATGAAAGGTAAAAACAAGAATTAGCAAAATCCATACCTTCTACTTTATCATCCTGCAACAACACACTTTTTTACACTTTCTCATACGTCCTCTCCTTCCCATGTCAAAAAAACCAATCACTCAGTTTCTAATCGATTTCTTCCGTCGCAACAGGAATCATCTTTTCAACTCCCGCATATATTTCAAAAAAAGGGTAAAGACACCAAGCGCGACCAAATGCTTGTAGCTGTTTTTCTATCTGCTTAATATAAATTCCCGTCATGGCAAAGAGGATAATGTCCGACTTGATGGTTATGGCCTCTTCCATCGAATACACAGTGTGACCATCAACATCCGTTCCCTGGCAATGATACTATTCAAATTATTAACAATATACCGCGCAGTTAACTCTGGAGTTACAATATATTCATCCCGAATCTGTTTCATTTCCTTGCCAAAAACCTCGGTCCTGTTAAAAACACCCTAAACCAGATAACGCCACTGATTGACATTATTAACCAACCAGCTGGTCCATGGCATTTGAGCTGTTTCTTGTGGGCATGGAAGACAGTAAAGATGCTCAGGCGAAGTGTTGCAAAACTAAAAATCTGGACCGTGTGCGAAGTGTCTGTGATTGTAACAGTCGACTGTCGTACATGTCGAGATTTGCCGTTGACATATATGGTGTGAACATTGCAAGTCCAATCGAGAAGTACAATAATTTGTCAAAAAGGTCATGGGAATGAAAACCAAAAAGTATGAAATAGTTGCAATCATACCTGCCCGGGGAGGCTCCAAAGGGCTTCCCCGAAAAAACATCCTGAATCTCGGTGGAATACCCCTGGTAGCATGGTCCATCCGGGCCTGCCTGGCCTCATCTCTGATCACACGGGTTCTGGTCTCGACCGAAGACGATGAGATCGCTGAAATTGCTAAAAAGTTCGGAGCGGAAGTGCCGTTCCTGCGGCCTGAAGGAATGTCAATAGACGATTCGACCGTGACGCCTGCCATCAGTCATTTGCTCTCGACTCTCAACGAGACTGAAAATTATGCTCCAGATTTCCATGTAATCCTGTACCCGACCAGCCCGTTTCGCAAGGTTGAAACCATAGACGCTCTCATCCGAAAAGCGATCGAAGGCTATCACCCTGTCAGCACGGTCAAGGCTGTGCATATCAGCTCGTGGGAGCTTCACTCTCCCACCGAAGATGGTTTTCTCAAGCCAATCATTTCGCCTCTGGCAACGGGAGGCGACACGGTCCGGTACATTAGAGGGAGTGGCTATCTCTCAGTAAGCAATGTCAAAAGCGCCGTGCCGAAACCATACCATCACATTCTAAAAGATAAAATAGAACAGATTGACATTGATGAAGCAAAAGACTTGGCCCTGGCTGAGCTTGTGTTGAATGAAGGCTTGTTCAAACGAGAATATTAATATGATAGTATTGGTCCCAGTTCACTTTACAACAGAGGATACAGCTTGGAAGGGCAACAATGGCATAGAGTTGCTGAAAACCTCCTTTGACCGTCTCGAAGCTATTTGTTCCCCAAAGGACATCCTGTGCTGCTCGGACAAAAAAGAAATCCTCCACATGGCTGCTGCCAGAAAATGGCAAACAATGGAAACGGTCTGCGCAAAAGATTCAGCACCTCTTCCCCATGGATCTGTCGATGCCTTGCAAGAACTGATTGCCCAAGGCCACGACACCGACTCTCACGTGATCGTATACAATTTCAGATGGCTTACCCCAC
>JAFLJW010000126.1 GCA_022712815.1 Pseudodesulfovibrio sp.
CCAGAAGGCTATTCACCTTCTGGGTTAAAAAAGTCAAATTAAGCAGCAAGTAACTGTTTAGCTAAAGCCACTTCCAGGCTGTCACCGTCCGGGTTTAAAACATCTAAACCCGAATCGGGGGCATCACCGGAGGTTGACTGGAATGGTTGCTATAACTTATGGAAAGCAAGACGAAGTACAAAAGAAGGGGACATCGAAATGGCGTGCATAAATATAAGAACTGATCTCAAGCGGCGTGACTTATGTACAATTTTTTTATTGTAGTCAACTGGTATTCCCGGCCAACTCGGATTTGGAAGCGGGCCGTGTCGAATTTCGTGAAGTCCTTCTTGACCAACCCCGGTATGAAAACAGCAAATCTGGTTTCATCGTTGACAAGCAAAACGGATTTTCGATGGAAAAACCGAAAGATATTGCCATGCCAGCCGTGGAAGCCTCTTCGCCCAGTGGCCTCGGATACTGGCTTGGATTTCAGTTCTTTGATGAGCTTTTGCGTACAACCTATGTAGGGCATGGAGCGATCCTTCCTAACTGAATATATTGAGGGCCGACACCTCACAGATAGCTGCAATTTCCAATAATTAATCTAGAATCTGAGTCGATTGTTCTAACTGTTCGCGTAGAAATTCTGCTTCTGATCTTGAAATTGCTGAAACAGCCATAAATGATAAAATAGCTTGAATATCTTTTAGCAACACAACCCTCGTCGAAACAAAAAACTCACCATCCGAGTTGTTACCTACTCCACTTGAAAGAGCAGAGGTCTTCTCTCTCCAATTGGTAGAGTATGCCCCTGATGGACTTGCTCCGCTGCCAGCGATTGTCGACTTAGCTATACGAAGAATCGAGTCACCATCTACAGTTTTTGGAGTACTATAAAATGACATTAGCACCATACTGTTGTCATCGACTGTATTCGTCAGCATCGTCATTTCAACACTCCTGCCTCCATGCGCGCTAATCGTTTTTTTTTCGACAGAAAATGGAGTGCTTGAAAGAATTGCAACATGTGCTTCTGGGTATTTGTATTCTTGCAGAGCCTGGCCCCATCTGGGGTTGATCAATTGATTCGCTCTTGAAAAAGAACCATCAAGTCCAGCTAGAACTCTATCAACTAATTCATGCGTAATATAGAAAGTGCCTCGTGTAGACTGAAATGGGCTCTTGGTTGCTGCTGCTCGTATCATTTTTTCAGCATTCCTTATTGATTGCTGTGTTTGTTGCTTGGCTTCTAAAGGAGCTGCTAAAAGAACTTGTTTTTTCACCGAGATATAATGAGTCGTTTTTACGATCTTACCAGACTCCAAACTGGCTTTCATACTCGCCCAGGCCTCTCTTTGAAATTGCAGCGCATATACAAATTGTCCTTTCATCAATATGATAAACTGATTTCGAGTCCTTTCGTTTTGAGAGATTTCTGTAGGTGCTAGCGTCCAGAATTCTGCATGGAGATCTTTTGTGATATATCCATCAGCACTTAATACTATCTGCAATATATCCAACTGCCGTGGAGAAAGTTCGTTTGCTCGAGCAGAATGGATGAAAGATAAGGATGCTAGAAGCATATAAAGCGTAAAAAATGCGATTCGTTTTATGAAGACTGAAATCATGCCACCATTCCTCCTTATTCGACTTCGGTAGCATTGCAGGAGAACAGCTAAAGTAGAGGCCTCTGCAAATGCTCTTTATTTGATATCCAATGAATGATATCTGTCAACAAAGATTATTATTACAGGATAAAAGGATGAACAAAATTTCTGGTTGGCACCGATTGTTCTTGTGCCTGATTGTGGCATGGCTAGTTGGGGCTTCGTTTCTAGCTGTACCCAAATTCAAAAAGTATAGCAGATTGGGAGTTGGTGCAGGATGCTACTACGTCGCGAAGGATAAAATGCTCGATAAGGTGCAAGAAAGATTCCCAAGATTTAATCGCAAAGCCTACGTCAAGCATGCTGAATATCCTAAGGGGAAATATGTTAGCAATCCAGTATTTGGAAGAATGCCTGCTGACCGATTATACATTCTTCCCCAAATAGCCAAAGACTATAAATCGATAGACTTCAAACCAATACTCAAAGAGATGAATTTATGTGTTGAGGAGAAAGTTTCTCGCGCAAAGTCTGATTCGCTCAAACGAAATATTGATATTGCGATGCGCTATTATGGATTCCTAGGATTGCTTCCATTGTTTGGATTATACTTGATAGGACGATTTATTGTCCCTTGGATAGCTGATGGTTTTAAAAGTGAAGGCTAAAGACTTCCCTGTTACCCCCTTCAAACTGGTGAGCGTGAAAAATGTTTAACTGTGCCACTCTTTTTTCATCTGTACTAGCTCTATTCATACTACTCTCCCAGCCTGCTTTTAGCCAAGATTGGATTAAGCCGTATAAAACGGCAGAACAACAAATCCAATCTGGAAATTATAAAGGTGCCATCAACACCCTCAGGCCCCATGTGAGTAGACATGAACAGTTAATATCTACTTATTATTATGCGCACAGGGCTGCGAACTCGTTAAAAGTCTTTGAAAGTGAAATCAAGCCCTTAGCTGACTCCGATGCCCCAAGAGCCGCATATTATTTGGCAACGACTTATATGAGCGATGGTCTGATTTTTAAAAACAACAAAAACGATGTAATCAAATACTACGAAAAATCTCTTGATGGTGGGTACTTATTTGCAGCAGAAAAACTGGCTTCTATTTATTACCAAGGTAATATTCAGGGGATGGGTAAGTTCGACGCCCTTCACTTAAGAGATTACAAGAAAGCGTTGGAATATTTTTCAATTTGTTCTGGTGACAGCACAATCGGCGAGGACTGTTTGCAGGGGATCGGCCACAGTCTCATGAAGCTAGGTAAAACGAATAATGCGATAAAGTATTTTGAAAAAGCACGAGCCTATCCCGCTTTGTGGGCTTTATATAACTTTGGATACAGTGGCCTTACTAAAAACACGAGTAACTCGCTGAACTATCTAAATTTGATGAGTAAGGAGATAAAAACACACCCAGACAAGTCGTTTCCAGACTCTCGGGAGATACTTAAGTATTATGACGGACTAATAGGTGGCGATGCATCCGCAACAATGAAAATAGCTTCGATGTTTCGAAATGATTATCCCTATGGAGTTGTCGCTAATGATCAGTTGCTTGTTAGGCTTCTTAAATTATCGGCAAGCCTTGGCTCCCCAGCAGCATGTGAGTGGATCGGAATCCTGTATAGCGAAGGGAAAAGGACCCGCAAAGATTATGTGCTATCATACGCATACTACAGCCTTGGTCTAGAATTTAACCCGAATGAATACCAACGTACAAGAACGATGAGAGCAATCAGCGAACTCGAATTATTAATGACCAAAGGAGATATCTCTCAAGCTCAGAAAATAGTTCGTAATTACATTTCCAAAGGCTCTAATTAGTCTTTTTTAGGTTGCTGGTAAAATGGTCTGTTGTAGATTTAATGATCTTACTAGCATCCATGACCACACTCCTCCGTCGAGGATAACCTTTCTGGTCGGTTTAGATTTCACCAACAAAGAAGACTCCTGATTTGAGTGAACACCCCACCTATTTCCCCACTATCCCTGAATCCGTTTGCCATCCCATCCGATTTCATTTGTATATTCTTTTGTATATTCCACGAAAAAAGGCTTAGAAGAAAAACCTTCTAAGCCATTGTAATCATTGGTGGAGCTGGTGGAGCT
>JAFLJW010000310.1 GCA_022712815.1 Pseudodesulfovibrio sp.
GCATGGATTATCTCGACCGGAGAATCCTTGTAGCCGAGCCAGCGGTTGCCCATGTCGTAGACGGATCTGAATGCGTGTCCGCACTCACCCATGACGATACGCTTGACGCGCAGCTTCTGGGCTGATTCGTAATGGGACCTCTTGAGGCGGCCCATGTTCTCGAAATCGCCGGTGAACATGCACATGTCGCTGTTGTCCCAACCGGGACCGGACGTCATGGTGTAGTCCACTCCGGCCATTTCCATGATGGCGGCAGCCTGATAGATGAGCTGAGTACGGAACTTGGGTTCCGGCGCGATAACCGAGTAGTAGACATCGGCTCCTTCCTTATCCAGGGGGATGCGGATATTCGGGAATTCGTCACGCGCTTCGTCTTCCTGCCATTGCAGGGAGTCGATCCACTCATCATCCTTGACCCACATCTGGTTCATTGTGGAAGAGTGGGAGTTGGCGGTGTCGCGAATATACTGCGGCACAACGTCAAGCAGGAAGCAGATGCGGCGCATCATGGACATGATGTAGCCGGTATCGATGCCAACGGGACAGTAATGGGCGCACCGCTTGCACAGATTGCACTCGGTGTAGGCGATCTGAGCCATCTGGTAGATGTGGTGCGGGTATATTCCCTTGCCCTTGCTGTTTATCAACTTGTAGATGGTTTCGGTGGCTTTGCTTACCGGTGAATAGCTTGGGTCGCCATCGTGGGAGACGTAGTAATGACATGCCTGGGCGCAAAGCCCGCAACGCATGCATGTCTCCTGATACGCCTTGAGCTTGGCTCCGGTCTCTCCTTTGAGAACCCTGTTGACCACTTCCTCGATACGCTCCGAGGTGAGATTGGCCACCCCGACTTCGAGTCCGGGGTCGGATATGATTCTGTCAGCTATGTGACTCATGGTATTATACCTCTTCGGGCTGTTGAAAAACATTATTGCTGCGTCGCTGCAACCGGATCAAACCATCGTCCATGAAGATACGAATCGGTCCTGATCTTTTCCTGCACTTTGCGCTCATGTCTTTTCGAACAGCCTCCTTTTGTTATTAACAGTCGGTTAACGGTCGGTTCCTACCAGTCGTGGGAATGGCGGACTCCGCCGAATTCCGAGCCCATGTATGCCCTGGTGAACAGGACGAACAAGGCATGACTGAGGCGTGTGAACGGTATCAGTGCCAGCAGGGCTTCACCTGAGAGTATGTGCAAGGTGGTCATCAGGAGCGCAGGTCCTATCTGGTGATAGGCGAGGACTCCGGTGATGAACGGCAGGGCAACGAGGCCCAGCGCGAACCAATCCTTGGGTCTGGTGATGTTCTTGACATGCGGCAGCATCAGCCGACGCAAGGCAAAGATCGCACAGGCTGCGATGACGACAAAGCTGATGATGTCACCGGCCACTGTCGGCAGGCTCGGTAAGCTGATGCCAAATGCCGTGTCCCACATGACCACGTGTCCGCTGAGAAAAACGGCCACTATAATGAAACAGATGTGGAAGGCAAAAGTGGTGACCGTCATGAGCGGATCGGATTTCCATCCGATTGTGTGGAACGGAGTGAGCCAGCGCAGAATGGAGCGCAGGCCGTAGTACCAGCTCATGTATGCCAGAGACGAACCGTCCTTTTCCCTGGCAAGTGCGTACATGCTTGCCAGCCGGTAAATGGACCCCAGGATGAAGATCGCCCAGGCGATCCAGGCCAGAGGGCCGCTGACGAAGTTGTATATTTCGTGCATTACTTTCCCCTCTGCCTAGAATTGGGTTACATCCGCGATGATGCGGACGTACTGGTTATTTTCGATTGCTCTGATCATCACCTTGGAGCCATCTTCACTGAAGGTAGGCGACCAGGCGTGGTCAAAAGCCCTGTCAAAAGGCTTGCCGTTGATCAGGATGTGGAACTTGCCGTTCTTCTCGACCAATGCTCCGGCATTTTCGCCGTTGGGAGAGAAGGTTACGGGCCATGCCATATCCCAGGAGCCGTCCCAGACCTTGTTGTCGATCATGATGTGGAAGTCGGTATTGCTGTTGCTGGTCAGGACTCCGGCGTGCCTGCCGTCAGAGCTGAGAACCAGATCTGTGACAGTCGGAAAGGTCGTGGACCACGGGACGTCATTGCAAGCCACGGTGAATTTGCCGTAGCTCGTGGCGACGATGCCCCACAGCTGTGTGCCGTCTTCTGAAAACTGCAAATTCAGACATTGCAGGTAGCGCGGTTTCCATGAAATCGCTCCATCACGGGCCACTCCCCACTTGCCGGCCACGCGGACCGGAGCAGCGACATACTGTCCCTTGGGATGGAAGACAGGTTCCCAGACCTGATTGTAGGTCACGGGCCATGGCTCGTCGTCCACGGCTATGGTGTAGTCAAAAGTGGATACCCTGACCTGAGCTGCGACCCGAAGACCGCCATCATCGAAAACAGGTGTCCAGATGTTGAGGTAGGTCTTCGTCCATACATTGCCGTCCACGGCTATGGAGTATACGCCCTTCTTGAAACCTTCGATGTCGGCTTGTGGAAGTCTTTTGACCTGAACGACAGCCGCAGAATGCTTGCCGTTGCCACTGACCGTATAGTTGTTGGCGTTTTCGTAGAGAGTTTCCCAGACTGTTCCGTTCAGGAGTACTCCATACTGTCCATCAACCTTGACCATGGCCGCGATGGCTGAACCATCGTTGTTGAATTGGATTTCCCATACGTAATCGCATGGTCCGAAAACTGGCTGGGCATCGACTACGAAGTTTGATTCCCCGTCCTGCTGGCACAGGGCTGCCAATCTTCCGTCCGGTGAAAATTTTGGTTGCCAGATGCGCTCGTAGGAACAGTCCCAGAGTGTGTCGTTGGTTCGGATCGAGAAATCAAGCTCGCCCCTGTTAACGACGGCAGCCACGGTTTCCCCGTCCGGCGAGACGTACGGTTCTTCCTGCCACTGGTGATCTTGAAGAGGGGAGAAGTCTTTTACGACGATTTTTTCGCCTGTCTCCCAGTCCCATTCGGATATTCGTCCCATAACACCCCCTTGTGTTGTGATGCCGCATGGTTGCGGCCTGCGCGCCTTGCAGGGAGCAAGGCGTTGGCCTTAATGGCCGTTAACGTGGGGGGCGGATTGTCAGGGTTTGTGACTGACTCGTCCGGGCATGGTCATTGTGTCCATCGCGTCCTCAAGGTAGGCTTCAAGCACTGCCTCAATGGGACCCTTGACCCAGGAGATGACCCGTATGCCCATGGCTTCAAACCCGTCTTGAACGGTCTTTCCCAGACCGCCGCAGATAACGATTTCGACCCCCATGGATTTGAGGTAGGTCGGGAGGATGCAGGCCCCGGCGATCGGCATTGCCGTCATTCCGCTTTGGACTACACGTGATCCTTCCAACGAGTACAACCTCAGTTCCGTTGCTGTTTCCAGCAGGGTCGCCACCCGGTTTTGATAGCCTGCAATACAGATATCCATGATCCTGCGTGTGTTTTGAGACTTTTCATTTTATAGGCTGACGACATA
This sequence comes from Pseudodesulfovibrio sp., assembly GCA_022712815.1. Lineage (GTDB taxonomy): Bacteria > Desulfobacterota > Desulfovibrionia > Desulfovibrionales > Desulfovibrionaceae > Pseudodesulfovibrio. The sequence goes on from JAFLJW010000310.1 coordinate 3,491, forward strand.
TCTCTTTGTGCACAGCCTGTGCCATATTATCTTAGCGAATTAAATCAGTAGGTTATCTCGACAGGGGTATGCGTCGATGGCTAAAACTGACTTGTTTTGCTGCACTGTTGTGGTCCAATTGGACTATTTTGCTTCACTTCTCTTCAGTATCCTCCTGATCGTGTCGCGCGAGATGCCAAGTTCCCTTGCCGCTGCGCTTTTGTTGCCATTGTGCCTGTCCAGTGCCGCCAGGACGGCCTGATGTTTGTGCCCGGCCATGCCTGCCTTTCCCATGGCAGAGAGTGGGGGGCATACTGGTTGGTCGGTTTTTGTTTTCAGATGCTCGGGCAGGTGTTCCATTTCGATTATTTCGCCCGGACAGAGGATGAAAGCGTATTCGATGATGTTCTCCAACTCCCTTACATTGCCGGGGAATCCATATTGGAAGAGGATTTGATGAACCTGTTCCGAGAGTGCGCTGATGTTTTTGCCCTTGAGCGTGTTTTGCTGGCGCATGAAATGATTGACCAGAATGGGAATGTCTTCTGTGCGCTCCCTGAGTGGCGGAATATCCATGCGAACCACGTTCAGACGGAAGAACAAATCTTGACGGAAGGAGCCTTCAGCGACCATGGTTTCCAGATCGCGGTTGGTGGCGGCCACGAAACGGACATCAGCCTGCATTGGTTTTATCCCGCCCAGAGGTTCGTAGACCTTTTCCTGCAAAACGCGCAGCAGTTTGACCTGAAGGGGGAGCGGCATGTCGCCGATTTCATCAAGGAAGAGCGTTCCGCCCTGAGCCAGTTCCAGCCGTCCCGGTTTGTCCTTGCGGGCATCGGTAAAGGCCCCTGCCTTGTAGCCGAAAAGCTCTGATTCCAACAGGTTACCGGGCAGTGCGCCGCAGTTTACGGCGATGAAAGGTTTGTCTTTTCTCAAGCTCAGATTGTGAATGGCCCGGGCAAACAATTCCTTGCCGGTCCCGGATTCGCCGAGGATGAGGACGGTGGACGTGCTCTGCGCGATGGGCGGCAAGATCTGGAGGGTGCGGATCATGTGCGGGTTGTTGGTGCGGATATCTTCCAGAGAGTATCGTTCCTCGACCTTTTGCATGAGCTGGTGCAGGGAACTCAGGTCGCGGAAGCTCTCGACCCCGCCAACCACATTTCCGTCCTGATCTTTGAGAGGCGAAGAACTCATGCCAATGGGGATTTTTTCGCCATCGCCGCCAAGAATGAAACTTGATTTGTTCAGGACGGATTGTTGGTTTTCAAGGCAGGGCCGCATGGGACAGGCGCCGTCGCAAACGCTGGAAGCAAAGACCTCCCAACACTTTTGGCCTACGGCCTCTTCTGGTGAAACTCCGGTGATACGGGCGGCTGCCTGATTGAAAAAGGTGATGTTCCAGTCCAGATCGACCGTGAATATTCCTTCCGCCACCGAATCGACAACGGATTCAAGGGAAATATTTTTTGGTAATCCAGGTCTTTTCACGTCTTCACAATCCCTGATTGAAACAATAAACCGGACCCGAAAGCCAAGCTTCATTTCCAACTTATCAGAGTGCAGCAAAATACGCCAGTTGTAGTTTTTGCTTCTGTGGGGGAGCAGTGGGAAATGGCGGTTATTCTCAGGAATTACATGCTATGTCATTTCGGAGTTGAACCGGCGGACCTGCGTGATTACGAGTCGCTCAATACTTTTTGAAGTGCGGCGGGCGTTTGATGGCCGTACCGTATTCATCAAATCGCAGTGTGCCGGACGCTGAATCCTTGACCGGTGCGTCCCTGAGAGCATCGGCGACAAGGGCCGGAACAAATGAGTCGGCCTTCCTGATCGCCTGATCCAGAATGTGGAGAGAGTCATAGCCCAGCAATGCGTTTATTGGCGGGGTCTGCCCAAACAGGTTTTGAAAGCGTCCATTCACTTCTTTGGTCATTGTCGTGTATATGACCGGCTCAATGAAATACATGGTGCCGAGTTCCTCGGACGCGGTTGGTTTCAGGTTTGCGGGCGGCTCTCCGGTAACGATGAATGGGCACTCGATGCCGATAACCCGGCAGGCAGAAATGAGCGGGATCTCGTCTGCGTCGTCAACAGTGAGGACCACAGCGTCCAGATCAAGTTCACGTTTCCAGTGTTCCATGTGTTGAGCTATTCCTGAACCTCGTCCCTGATAGGCGAAAGAGAGCGGAATCTTGATTTCCTGTTTGTTGGCCATGGACTCGAAGCGTCGGGCCTGACTCATGGCGTTATCGCTTTTGGCGTAGATGAGTCCGAGGCGGGTCCACTTGTTTTCCTTGGCGATATTCAGGATGGCTCCGCTTATCTGCTGGGGGGGCATCCCGTTTTCAAAAAGCAGGGAAAAATGGCTTTCGGTCGAGTGGGTGTCCACCGTGTTCGGGGTTATGCACAGGATACCGTAGAACTCGTAGTTCTGGGCGACCGCAGCATTGAGGCCCAGACGGGTGTGGCCGATAACGAACGTGATTTCAGGTCTGGAGGCAAGGGATTGGGCCACGGTCAAGGCACCGTTCACGGTTCCTTGATCATCTTCAACTGTCAGGACTACCTTTCTGCCGAGAATGCCGCCGTCAGCGTTGATTTCTTCGGCAGCCAATTCAATCCCCTGCAATATGTCATTCTGGTGCTTCCAATCTCCGGCAACACCGATATGCACTTCGTCGCCGGAAGACTGGGCCAGATTTATCCGTTCCTGAATGATGTTGCGAAACACATCGTCTTCACGCAGGTCGTCGCGCATGCCACAGCCTATCCAGAACAGGCAAGTCAGGGCGGCGAGGCCGAATATGATCCAGGCGAGGAGTCCTTTCATTATTTTCTCCGACCTCAGTGTAACTGGCGCGAGGCGAGTTTGCTGAACAATCCTTTCTTTTCCATTAGCTCGGCAAAGGTGCCGGATTCCACTACCTGTCCCTGCTGCATGACATAGATGCGGTCGGCGTCCTCAATGGTGGAAAGCCTGTGAGCAACCACGATACGGGTGGCGTTGATGTGGCGCAGGTTGCTCATGACCTTGGCCTGACTGGTATTGTCCAGACTGCTGGTGGCTTCATCAAGCAGGAATATCTTCGGCTTTCTGGACAGGGCGCGGGCAATCATGATGCGCTGCTTCTGGCCGCCGGAAAAGGTGCTGCCGCCATGGGGAACAAAGGTATGCATCCCCATGGGCATGGCGCGGATTTCTTCGTCTACGGCAGCCAGCTTGGCGGCTTCCCAGGCGTCTTCTTCTGTGGCGTCCTTGCTGGCACCCATGATGTTGAAATAGACGTTACCCTGAATCAGGTCGCCGTTCTGAATCACTGATCCGATCTGTCTGCGGATCTTGATCGGGTCCATGCGGCGTATGGGCTTGCCGTCGAACAGCACCGCTCCCGATGCAGGCTGGTGGAAGCCGAGCAGCAGTTTGAGCAGGGTTGATTTCCCCGACCCGCTGGGACCGACAATGGCTATGAACTCGCCCGGAGCGGCCTTGATGGAGACTCCGCGCAGTGACGGCTGGCGTGCGCCCTCATAGGCGAAGCTGATGTTGACGGCTTCCACTGCGCCGTTCAATGTGCCGGGGTCTTCCAGAGCGGCGTGGGTTTCCGGCTTGGCGTCGAGGATGGGCTTGGCCCGCTGGTACATGGGTTTGATGAAGATCAGCGACACACCCACGGAAGCGAGGGAGGCCACCGCGCCGGTCAACTGGCCCATGGCCGAATTGAAACAGAGGAAACTGCCGAGCGAAAGATTCATGTACATGCCGGTCAGGATGAAAAGGCCAAAGACGATGAGGCTTGAGAACAGCGGCAGACCAGTGGAATAGACCGTGACCACATTGGTTCCCTTGCCAATGGAGTAGGTGATCTTGCGCAGTTCGGAAAAGCTTTCCATCCACTGAGCAAAGGCGTTGGTCTCCGCTCCGGCGGCGCGTAGCTTGTTGATGCCGGTGATGAGTTGCAATTCCAGTCCGGCCAGCTTGCCGATTACGTTCTGGACCTTGGATTGAAACTTCATCTGCGCTTTCATAATCATGTAGGTGAAGAAAAGCGTGACCAGCAGGATGGTAAATACGGCTAGTGAGAGTTGCCATGAGTAGACAGCGAGCAGGCCGAGGTTGGTCATGGCGAAGGTGGACGAGAGCAGGGTTATCAGCATGGTGCCGGACAAGGTCTGGCGGATGCCGTCCACAGCCATGACCCGGTTGGACAGGTCGCCTGCGGGAAATTGTTTGAAAAAGTCCACGGGCAGCTTGAGCAGTTTGCCGAACATGGATGACTGGAGCGAGACCTGCGCGCGAGTTTCCATGCGGAGCATGGCGATGTTTTTGGTCAACTCGAAAGTGGCACTGCCAATCACGATCATGAACAGCCCCAGCACAATTTGCCAGAGCATTCCGTGTTCACCGTTGGATATGACCTTGTCCACAGTGGCGGACATGGCCATGGGAATGCCGAATCCGGCCAGCCCGCCGAGCAGGCCCATGACGATTACGAGAGTCATCTCCCTGCCGCATCCCCTGAGGCTGTGCATGGTCAGCTTGAGCGGTCCGAGTTCTCCCGGCGGAAGAGGCGGGTAAAGCTGCATGCCTTTTTCTTCGAGGAGAGCGGCGATTTTTTCGGTTACCGGCTCCTTGCGGCCTGTGACCGGGGAAAGCAAGTTGTAGCCTTTTTTGCCCGGAAGCAGGGCCACGGCTTCTCTGCCAGTGCCTGGTTTTTCCATGAAACCGAGCAATGGGCCGGAATCGTCCTCAAACCAGCGGCCGGAAAGGGTCACATCTCTGGCGTAGAACCCGTTGTGATTCAAAATATCTTCGAGTTGGCCTTCCATGTCCGGCTTGAGGCGGGGCGGGTCTGCCACCGTGCAGCCCAGCACCTTGGCAACGGCGCGAACAGCCTCGGTGAGACTTGGAATTTCTGTGGGGGTGGCGGCTTTCGGGTCGATCACCGCAGCGGCCAGATTGAGTGCCTTGGTGAATTCCCCGGAGCGGTGGCGGGAACTTTCCATGAGCCGCATGAGTTTGCCCAGGGCCATTTCCGAGAATTTCTCATAGGTCATGGTCACGGTCAGGGTGGCAAAGGCAGTGAACGCCTCGAAAAACAGGCCGGATTGGATCATATCCTGAGTGTCCACGCAAATCAGGCGACCGCTCTGGTTCAATTCCACCCACATGTTTCCGGACAGGGGGCGGAAGGTCTCGCAGTCCAGTTCGCCGATGGCCAAGGCCTCGCCATAATGGCAGCTTCCCTTGTCCATGCGGAACCAGACCTCGCTCAAGGCAGATGCTTTCATGCCTGCGGGCAGACGGAAATTGCTTCCGGGCTTGAGCATCTTGCTCACATCAGATGGCGGGATGCTCGGATTGATGTGGGCGGAAAGCTGCCGGACGGCGCTGGAAACGAGTTTGGCCGCCTCGTCCGGTTTGTCCTGACACATCTCGATGAAGTCTTCGGTCATCATGGGAACCAGCTTGGCTCCGGGTGATGTCTCAAGAAAGACCTGTACTTTATCAGCCATTGTTTCGGACGAAATGCCGAAAACATAGCCCCCCTTGGCAACACGCATGAGCATTTGGGAAGCACGCGGCAGGTCGCTGTCCGGGGCAGGCTCGACCATGACGGAGGCCTGCCCGTCTTCCACACGCCAGACCATGCCTGTGGAGTCGAGATCAATACGTCGTCTGGGGGTAGTGAAAGCCATCTACGTACCCTCCGTGGAGACGAGCTGGCTGTATTGCCCGTTTAGTTTCATGAGCGATTCATGGGTGCCGCGCTCAACGACTTTGCCGTTATCGAGGACGATGATTTCGTCGGCATCACGGATGGTGGAGAGCCGGTGAGCCACGATTAGGCAGGTGCAGCCCCGGCGGCGGATGTTGAAGTCCACCCGGAGTTCCTTGATCGTGTCGAGCGAATTGGTGGCCTCGTCCAGAATGAGAATGGCCGGATCGCAGACCAGAGCGCGGGCAATTTCCAGGCATTGCCGCTGTCCGCCGGACAGGTTGGTTCCGTTTTCGAGCAATATGCCGTCCAGACCGCCCGGCAGTCCGGCCACTACATCATAGATGGTTGCATCCTGACAGGCGCGAACCAGAGTTTCGTCGGTGATGGTGGGGTCCCATAGGGTGAGGTTTTCGCGGACCGAACCGCTGAACAGAAAAATTTGCTGGTCCACCATCTGAAGCGAATCCCGGATGACGAATTGCGGAATGTCGTCACGCGGAATTCCATCGATGAGTACTTTACCGGACCAGGGCTTGTAGAGTCCGGCCACGATCTTGGCAATGGTGGATTTTCCTGAACCGGAACCGCCCACCAGAGCCACCCGCGCACCAGGGGCGAGGGTCAGGGAAAAGTTCTCGATGAGCGGCTCGCTCAAAGGGCTGTACCCGAAGGTGATATCCTTGAGTTCCACGCTGCCGTTGATGTTGGTCGCTTCAAGCATGACCGTTTCCTGATCGGCCATGAGGTCTGTTTCGTCGGTTTCTGCCGGGTGTTTGAGCACGTCGTCCAGACGGCGCATGCTCGCGCCAGCGTCCTGAAGTGACCCGGCCAGTGCGGTCAGTTGGTTGACCGGCTCGAACAACATGGCCGCAAACGCCTGAAATGCGACCAGTTCGCCGAGCGTCATTACTCCGTTCATGACACGCACGGCACCCGCACCAAGGATGACCACGCTGGTGATGCCGGTCAGTACCACCGGGACCAGTCCCATCATATTGGAGAGCAGGCCGAGCTTCTGGGCGGACTGGACCGCGCTCGCGTGGTTGCCAGCCCAGAATGAGAAGACATCCTTTTCCATGCCCTGAGCCTTGATGGTGTCCATGGTTTGAAGCACGGCCATGGAGGTGGCGTCCACCTTGCCGCGCTCCTGGGCCATGCGCATGAATTCGTCATGGCGCAGCGGACCTGCATACTTGATCACCAATCCATTGAGGGCGATGACCAGCAGGGCGAAGCCCGTCAGCATCCAGTCGTAGAAAAGCATGGCCAGAACATAGAAACTCGCCAGAAAAAGATTGAGTACGCCGGTGGTGAATTGGGTGGAGAGCAGCCCCGCGACCATCTCATTGAGGCGGCATCGCTGGGTGATTTCCGGGGCGTAGCGTTGGGAGAAAAATTTGGCTGGGAGTTTCAGGACATGCCACAGGAACGTGCTCGACGAGGTCAGCGTGAGCTTGGTCTGCATCTTGAGAATGTAATGTTGCTGTATCCAGGTCAGGGAGCAGCGGATGAGCAGGGTCAGCAGCATGGCAAAGAGCATGGGGATTGCCCAGTCCACGTGACGTGCTACCAGAACCTTGTCTACGAAAATTTTGGAGAAAACAGGGATGGCAAGGGATGGCAGCACCAGGAGCAGGCTCAGGCCCACGACCAGCCACATGGTATCGCGTTCGCCGGAGAGTCGTTCCTTGAGTCCCTCAATGATGCTGTAGGGCCGACCGCCTTTCTTGAAATCAGGACCGGGGGAGAATTCGAGAACCACCTCGGAATAATCGCGTTGGAATTCATCGTGGGTGACGCGTCGATGTCCATTGGCCGGGTCATTGAGGTAGACGTGCTTGTCGTTGCTTCCCTCGACCACAAGGAAATGGGAATTGCGCCAGAAGACGATGACCGGGAATGGTGTCTGCTTGAACAGGGTCTCGGCATCCCGACGGAAGCCTTTGGCCTCCAAGCCGTGCAGCCGGGCCGCTTTTATTACATTGGCCGCACGCGAACCATCGCGGTTGACGCCGCATTCCTCGCGCAATTCACTCAAGGGAACGTACAGACCATGGTAGCCGAGGATGCTCCCAAGGGAGGCAGCACCGCACTCGACTGCTTCCATCTGGAGTACAGTGGGAGTCTTGACTCGTTTCTTTGGGGGCGTATCCATGTATGTTATCTTTATACTTTTTTGCAATTGTCGTAATTTGTATCAGCACATGGATTTTGTCAAATATGATTTTTTTTGGCAATGGGTGAAACTTTTTGGATTCCCGGTGCATCATAAAGAAAACGGGAAATCTCATTTAACTGCCGCAGGGACGCCTGAGGCGATGAAAGGAATATCGATATGACTAATGATTTCGAGAACAAGAATGACATGAACACTTCTTCCGATCAGCTCGACGACCTGCTTCAGGACGTGGCGGATGAGAGAGAGAAGAGTCTGCTTTCAAAGGCGTGGCACGCCTTGAGCGGGGTGGCTGGGGAAAAGTGTGGAATACCTGAACCTTCAAAGGAGCTTGAGATGATTTTTAAAAAGAGTCTTAGCCGTTCCCATGTGGACGAGGAACTGTCCGATGATGAACTTGAGATGCTGGCCGCAGCAGGTACTCAGGGTGACACTCTGACCGGTGATGCGGGTATGGATTTCCTCGTAGGTGGTTCTGGCGATGATGTCATAGCTGGTATGGGTGGCGATGATATTCTGGTTGGCAACAGCGGTGATGACACCATGAGCGGAGGCGAAGGGTGTGACTTCATTCTCGGCGGTTCTGGTGATGACGTCATGGATGGTGGTGCTGGCGATGATCGTATGTCCGGTGGTACTGGCAACGACACCCTGATCGGCGGAACCGGTAATGATGTCATGGCCGGAGGCTCCGGTGGTGACGTGTTTGTCTTTGATGCTAATAGCGGCAATGACACCATCACGGATTTTAACCCCGCAGAAGACAGTCTTCAATTTCAGGGAATGGAAAACCATGACGTTTCCATGGTGATCGAGAACGGCAACACCATCATCACCTACGGCAATTCGACCATTACCCTGATAGGTGTGGAACTGGATGAGGGAACATCCTGGTAGCTAAGGGGTGTATGAGGATTGAGTCTGATATTGTTAGTTTTTTGTGATTTCATAACGGTGTGTCAACATCATAAACCGGTAAAGCAGAGGGTTATCATGAAGACCAACGAAGCAAAACTTTACCAGAAAATCATGAGTGACAGGATCGTCCAGGCTGAGCTTCTCAAGGCCGGGAGTGAAACCGAACGCATCGAGATCATTGTCAGGCAGGGGGAATCCCATAGTTTGTCCGTGCCCCCGGAAGCAGTGCATGGTTTTCTCATGCGCGGCCATAATGAAGAGCTTTCCGATGTCGAACTGGAAATGGTGGTCGAAAACGGCAACACGATTGTCACAGATGGTCAGACAGTCATTACCCTGGAAGGCGTGGAAATGAACAAGGATCAGGTCTGGGCGCACGTGGATAACTAAGGATGGATTTTGATGGCATACCGACTTCGCATACTTACCCCTGCCGAGGCCCGAACTTTCTCGCG
>JAFLJW010000407.1 GCA_022712815.1 Pseudodesulfovibrio sp.
ACCTTCAAGCCCGTGGTCTACGGCTCTCTGGCCGCCCGCATGGCCTGGGTCGGCCACAAAAAGCGCGTCTACGCCATGATCACCGGGCTGGGGTACGCCTTTACCGAAGACAAAGGACTCAGGCGGCGCGTTCTCTTCAACATCGCCAAGGGCATGTACCGCTCCGGTCTCAGGTCCTGCAACGGTGTCATCTTCCAGAACCCGGACGATGAAGCCTTTTTCCGAAAACTAGGTGTCCTGCCGCCGGATATCAGAACCACGGTGGTAGGCGGCTCCGGTATTGATCTGGAACACTATGGCGTGGCACCGCTGCCGGACAAGCCTGTCTTTCTGTGCCTGTCCCGGCTGGTTCGCTCCAAAGGTATAGGCCTGTTTGCCGAAGCCGCCCGGCGACTCAAAGGAAAATACCCTGAAGCGGTCTTCCGCATTGCCGGTCCCATGGAAGAAGGCGGTGACGGCATCAAGCCCGAGGAGGTGACTGCCTGGAAAAATGAAGGAGTGGTGGAAATTCTCGCTCCTGTGGATGATGTCCGTCCGCTCATCGGAGGCTCAAGCGTCTACGTCCTGCCCAGCTACTACCGGGAAGGGACACCCCGCTCAATCCTCGAAGCCATGAGCATGGGCCGCCCCATTGTCACCACTGACGCCCCCGGCTGCCGCGAAACCGTGGTGGACGGTCAAAACGGCTTTCTCACGCCGATCAAGGATGTGGACGCACTGACCAATGCCATGGAAAAATTCATTACCGACCCCGGCCTTGTCGCAACCATGGGCGCGGCCAGTCGAAAAATAGCGGAAGACAAATTCGATGTGGACAAGGTCAACGACGCCATCCTCTCTTTCATGGAGCTGACATGAAGCGGCTCTTTGACCTGATTCTCACCATCCCGGCATTGCTGCTGCTGTGGCCCGTGCTGCTCGTCATCGCGCTCATGGTACGGATCAGGCTCGGCAGCCCGGTCTTCTTTCGCCAAACCCGGCCCGGCCTGCACGGTGCGCCCTTTCGGATTATCAAATTCCGCACCATGCGCGATGCCAATGGCCCGGACGGCACCCCCCTGCCCGACTGTGATCGTCTCACACCCTTTGGCCGTTTCCTGCGCTCCACCTCGCTCGACGAGCTGCCGGAACTGATCAACGTTCTCAGAGGTGAGATGTCTCTCGTTGGCCCAAGACCACTGCTCATGCAATACCTTGAACGCTACTCGCCGTTTCAGGCCCGGCGCAACGAGGTCCGGCCCGGCATCACCGGCTGGGCGCAGGTCAATGGCCGCAACGCGCTTTCATGGACGGACAAGTTTTCGCTTGATGTCTGGTATGTAGACCATCAATCGGGTATACTGGACCTGAAAATCCTCTGGCTGACAATCGGTTCGATCCTGAAATCAAATGATATCTGCCAGCCCGGACATGCCACCATGGAAGAATTCATGGGAAACGATAACCAGGATAACCAAGGAGTGTAACCATGATAATCACCAGAATTCTCCTGCCCGTTGACGGCTCCCGTCTTTCCGATGCCGCCACCGACATGGCCATCGACCTTTCGGAAAACTACAATGCCTCCGTGGTCCTGCTGCATGTGCGCAGACCCGTTCCCACCGGTCTCGGCCAGCCCAATGCTGATGAACTGCTCTCCTACCTGACCGATGGAGCCGAAGCAGTCATAACCCACTATCGCAAGAAGCTTAGTAACGCCAAGATCGATTTCAACGAGCTGATTATCGGTGGCGATGTGGCCGAAGTCATCGCCGATGTCTCCAGGGTGGAAAAGTGCGACCTTATCGTCATCGGCTCCAAGGGCAAGACCGATCTCGAAGGACTCATCCTCGGCTCGGCCACGCACAAGGTTCTTCATACCGCCCCCTGCCCCGTGCTGGTGGTGAAGTAACGTACCGAATTCAAGATATTAATAATTTTCTGCCAAGCGAATAGACCGGTCTATACGCTTTTCTATAAAGATGGAATAAACCTTGTTAGGGCCTGAAGTCATACGTATGCTCTGCCGGACAACTTAAATTTTGGAGGACCTGATATGAGTATCCCTGTTTTCAATTGCAAGAATGCTGATGACGTGATGAAAGCGGTCAAAGACTACAATGTCAGCTTCATCCAGTATTGGTTCCTGGACATTCTCGGTACGCTGAAAATTTTCCAGATCACCCCCAATGAGCTGGAAGCGTCCTTTGAGGAAGGTATGGGATTTGACGGTTCTTCCATCCTCGGTTTCTGCCGTATCGACGAATCAGACATGGTGGCCATGCCCGACCCGACCACTTTTCAGATCTGTTCATGGAGGCCGTCCGACCGACCCGTGGCCCGCATGTTCTGCGATGTGGTCAGCCCTGACGGCGCACCGTTCGAGGCTGATTCCCGCTATGTCCTGAAAAAGATCATGGGACAGGCCGCCGAGAAAGGGTACACCTTCTACGTTGGTCCCGAACTTGAATTTTTCCTTTTTGCCGACGATCAGGGTACTCAGGTTCTTGATGTGGGCGGCTACTTCGATGCCCCGCCGCTCGATCTGGGCAACAACATCCGCCGCGATATCATCTTTGCTCTTGATGCCATGGGCATCCAGGTGGAATATTCCCACCATGAAGTCGCACCGTCCCAGCACGAGATCGACCTGCGCTATCAGGAAGGCATGACCATGGCCGATACCTCCATGACCTACCGGGTGATAGTCAAGGAAACCGCCCGCAAACACGGCTGTTATGCCACCTTCATGCCCAAACCAATCTTTGGTGAAAACGGCTCCGGTATGCATGTTCACCAGTCACTCTTCAAGAACGGGCGCAATGTTTTCTACGATGCCAACGACGAGTACCACCTGTCCTCCGAGGGCAAGTCCTACATCGCCGGTATCCTGAAACACGCCCCGGAATTCGTGGCCGTCACCAACCAGTGGGTCAACTCCTACAAACGACTGGTTCCCGGCTACGAGGCCCCGGTTTACATCGCCTGGGCCCGTCGCAACCGCTCCGCGCTGGTTCGCGTGCCCATGTATAAGCCCGGCAAGGAAAATGCCACCCGCATGGAATTGCGCTGCCCGGACCCGGCTGCCAACCCGTATCTCTGCTTTGCCGTTCAACTTGCAGCCGGACTCAGGGGAATGGAAGAAAACTACGTACTGGCCGACCCGATTGAAGAGGACATCTTCTCCATGAACGACCGGACCCTCAAGCGGAACAAGATCAAGGCCCTGCCCGGATCACTTTATGAAGCAACCCTCAACCTGCGCAAATCCAGCTTCATGAAAGAAGTTCTGGGAGAGCACCTGCACTCGGCATTGGTGGAAAACAAGCTGGCTGAGTGGGATGAGTATCGTACCCAGGTCACGGAATATGAACTGAATAAGTACCTTCCGATTCTGTAGATAAGATTGGAATACTGACAGCCGTGAGCCACGGTCTAACAAGATGAATCACAAAAGAGCCGCCCTTGTCTGGATGGAAAGGATGAATGTTCCAGACAAAGGCGGCTCTAACCCGCTTGATAGAGGAGTTGAACTCCTGAAAATTTATGACCCTCTCGTGAAAAGAGTAAGGGCGAAAGCAGCCATGCTGGCGGCAGCGGTTGCACTGTAGCGCCGAAGGTTGAGCTTGCGGGTGCTGGTACGGGTACGGAGATGCTCAGGGCGGTTTGCCTTTTCGCGCATTGCCATCATCATTAACCGGGAATCAGATTCCATGCTCATTGTGCTTCTCCTTTCCTTTGCCGTCTCGCGGGCGTTATTCCATACATACATATTTACGGAAATTGCTATAACCAATCCAATTGTTATGTTTGATGGAGTTGTTCCGTTTTCCTGATGATGATCCCGTTTTTCATCAGCGTGAGTAATTGACTTTTCAAACGCCCTGCTACACAAGGGGTTATGGAACTCTACCAGCTCAAGACTTTCGTGGTGGTGGCCGAGGAAGGACATCTGACCCGTGCCTCGGAGCGACTGCACGCCAGCCAGCCCACGGTAAGTGCGCATATCAAGGCTCTGGAAGAGGAGCTTGAAACCAGACTTTTCATCCGCACACCCAAGGGAATGCGCCTGACAGAAGCAGGTGAACGGCTTAAAGGCAAGGCATGGGCCGTGCTTCAGGCTGCCAAAGAACTCAGGCTCGAAGCGCGAAACATGGGTGATGAACTGGTGGGTGACCTCTCCCTTGGACTCAATACCGATGCCGAATACCTGCGCATCGTGCCGCTCCTCACCTCTCTGGGTGAAGAGCACTCCAAGATCACCTTGCAGATTCAGCAACGGGCAAGCACCTCTATTCAGGAAGCCATCAGGGAAGGGACTCTCGATTGCGGTTTCATTTTCGGCCCACCGCGTCATCCCGAAATCCATGCCGTCTGGCTGGAAACAACACAATTCTACGTGGCCGTGCCGGATATCTGGAAAGAGTACATTCCCGGAGGTCTGAAAGCCCTTGCCCAATTGCCATGGATCATGGACCCCAGCGACAATCCCGTTCAACTGTTGATCGACCCGTTTTTCTCATCGCGGAATGTCAAACCTTCCACCCAGCTTGAAGTAGATGGAGATGAGGTCATCCGTGTTCTCGTCGCAGCGGGCAAAGGCGTCTCCTTCCTCCGCAAAAGCGAAGTCGAAGCCACCAACCGCATAGGGCAAGAGGTCCACGCCATCCCCTTTGAGGGGCTCGCCATTGATCTCAACTTCGTCTGCCTGCAACGCCGCGATCAGGACCCTGTCATGCAAGCCGTCATCGACCACGTGACAAAAGTCTGGAAGTTATAGCGGACCTCATAATATTAAAAACAAGGAATACTTCCTTTTTTATTTTTCCTTTCCAAAAGAGTTCTCCTCTCGACCCTCGACCTTGATAATTCCCCCATTTTTCCTTACATCGATAGCATCCCACAAACATCAAAGGGGAACTCATGAAAATATTGGTAATCGGTTCTGGCGGTCGGGAGCACGCATTGTGCTGGAAACTTTCCCAGAACCCCAAGGTTGAAAAAATCCTGTGTGCGCCGGGCAACGGCGGCACCGCTCAAATAGGCGAGAATATCGATATCAAGGATGACGACATCCCGGCTCTGGTCGCACTGGCCAAGGAGCAAAAAGTCGATCTGGTCGTGGTCGGACCAGAATTACCTCTGGTGCTAGGCTTGGAAAACTCGCTCAAACATGAAAAAATTCCCTGTTTCGGCCCCAGCGCATATCCCGCCAATCTCGAAGGCTCCAAGGCTTTTTCCAAGAATATCATGGCAGATGCTGGCGTTCCCACCGCCCCTTTTCGCGTCTTTGACGAATTCGATGAAGCCGTGGCCTTTATCAAGGAAAGGGGCGCACCCATCGTGGTCAAGGCCGATGGTCTGGCTGCGGGCAAGGGTGTTATTGTCGCTACAACCGAGGAAGAAGCCATCGAGGCCGTCGAGGACATGATGATCAAACAGTCCTTTGGCGCGGCTGGAGAGCGTGTGGTCATCGAGGAAGTCCTCAAGGGCGAAGAGGCTTCATTCCTGGCATTTTGCGATGGCAAGAACTACGCCCTGCTCCCTTCCAGTCAGGACCATAAAGCCATCAACGAGGGCGATACCGGCCCCAATACCGGAGGCATGGGCGCGTACTCTCCGGCCCCGATCCTGCCCGAAGACAAATATGCCGAGACCGCCGAGATGTGCATCAAGCCCATTCTCCGCCACCTGGCCGCCAAGGGCGAACCCTTCAAGGGCGTGCTCTATGCCGGTCTGATGTACACGGAAAACGGCCCGTCAGTTCTCGAATACAACGTCCGCTTCGGCGACCCGGAATGCCAGCCTTTGCTCATGCGCCTTGAGACCGACCTGCTCGAAATCATGTTCGCCTGCATCGACGGCACGCTCGACCAGATTGATGTCAAATCCAGCCCCCAGACCGCTTGCGGCGTGGTCATCGCTGCCGAAGGCTATCCGACCGATTACCCCAAGGGCATGAAAATCACGGGCCTCAATGACGCCGATGCCATGGATGGAGTCAAGGTATTTCAGGCCGGAACCAAGGTCGAGGACAGCAAGATTGTCACCTCCGGCGGCCGCGTGCTCTGCGTCACCGCTCTGGGCGACGATCTGGCCGCAGCGCAGAAAAAAGCTTACGAAGCCGTGACCAAGGTCCACTTCGACAAGTCCTATTATCGCCGTGATATCGCCGATAAGGGCTTGAACCGATTAAAATAGATCAGAACGAAAGTCAGGAGAAAGACATGCCTCAAGTTGCCATTTTCATGGGTTCCATTTCTGATGAAGAAAAGATGCGGCCCTGCTCCGATTTATTGAAAGAGTTGGGCGTGGACCATGTATTTACCGTCTCTTCGGCGCACCGCACCCCGGAGCGCACCGCCAGACTGGTAGCTGAATATGAGGCGGACGGTTGTCAGGTATTCATCTGTGCCGCAGGTCTGGCCGCTCATCTGGCTGGTGCCGTGGCTGCCAAGACAACCAAACCGGTACTGGGTGTACCACTGACGGCCTCACCTCTGGGCGGTATGGACGCATTGCTGGCAACCGTGCAAATGCCCCCCGGATTCCCGGTCGGAACTGTGGCACTGGACAAGGTCGGCGCAAAAAACGCCGCCTGGTTCGCAGCACAAATTCTCGCCCTGCACGACGACAAACTGGCTACAAAAATCCAAAAAGCCCGAGAGGACTTCAAAACCTCCGTTGAAAAAGCGGCAGCCGGTTTATAACTCGACGCTTTCTATAAGAGGAAGCTATCCTTAAAAAAAACTGCCTCATAAAACAAAACCCCTGTGTAAAAAAACACAGGGGTTTTGTTTTATGAGGCCACCGCCGAAGGCTCACTCGGGGTCAAGGGGCGCGCCCCTTGCAGGTCCAGGACAGCGTCCTGGTCCCCCGGAAGGGGACCGCCGGTAGGCACTCCCGCCCTACCCTGTCACTACTTTGTTGCGGCCTGTTTCCTTGGCTTTGTAGAGTGCTTTGTCAACGCGTTTGACAAGCTCTTCGCCGGATTCGCCTGTGTTGTGGAGGGCGACTCCGAAGCTGGAGGTTATTTGACCGGGAACGCCGGTGAAGGAGAATTCGGCTACGGCTTTGCGCAACCGGTCGGCGACCTGTTTGGCGTATTTCATGTTGGAACGGACAGACAATACCATAAATTCTTCGCCTCCCCAGCGGGCGAGGGTGTCGTTTTCACGGATATTGTCGCGTACAAGGGCTGAGATTTCGCGAAGTACGGCATCACCGACGTCGTGGCCGTAGGTGTCGTTGACGGCTTTGAAATGGTCGATATCGAACATCACCAGGGAAAATGGATAGTCGGAAACTGCGGCCTGACTGAGCAGCCGCAGGAAACTGCGACGGTTGAGGGCCTTGGTGAGCGGATCAGTGGAAGCCTCGTCCTGAAGGTGGGCTTTTTCATCTTCCATTTCGCTGACATCCTGAAAGGAAAAAAGCCTGAGTTCCGAGCCGGGAAACTGGTTGAAGGTCACGGAAAAGACATTGGCCCGGGCTTCGGGATGCCTGGGGTTTTCGATGTGCAGCACCTGATCGCGGTCAAGCGGATCATTGACGATGGCCTTGATCCACGCCCTGGGATGGCCGTTGTAGGTTTCGTCGTTGAGGCGGACGATGAAATCCTCCAGCCCCATGTCCACCTCGGACATGTCGCCGAAATCATCGTAGCCGAGGAACCGGGCCAGCCGCTGATTCATGTAGGTCAGGTCGAATCCGTCCACGAGTACGGCGGGAGAAGGAAAAAAATCAAGCAGTTGGCGGAGTGAATAATCGGCCTGAGCCATGCGTCTGGCAACAGCGATGTTGCGGACACATTTCATGACTGCGTTGCGCAACTCGCCGTTGTCAGCGGGCAGCCGGATAAAGCCGTCCACATTTAGCTCCACGGCCTGCACCAGCGACTTGTGACTGTAGGGACCAAAAGCGACAACCACCTTGATGTCGGGGTGCTCCAGGCGGGCTTTTGCAATGAGCTTCAGACCATCCAGCTTGTCGAGGGCAATGTCTGTGACCAGTATGTCCGGCATGAATTCGCTGACCATTTCCAGCCCTTCAAAACCATCACGGGCAGAAAGGACAGCAACGCTCTCCCTGGCAAGCACGGTGACCATGCGTTCGCGCTCGAAATCCTCCTGCTGAACAATGAGGATGGCCAGTTTCTTCTTGCTTGCTTTCATGGACAACTACCTGTCAACACTTCAAAATTAATTTTCATTGATACCTATCATAGGAAAGATAAGGAACGGTGCAAATGATAATGCACCATCTGGCAGCACCCTGTTTTTTCGTCTTACATCTCGCAGATGATCCGTGCGCTTTTTCGCGCACCGTCCAGATCTATGTAGTGCGGTCCGGCCTGCCGGGTAAGGCCATCGGCCATCAGTTCGGCAAGGTGATCCGGGAAGAGATCATTCTCTTCAAGCACCCTGAGTGCACCGGTTTTTTCGATGCGCTCGGCACGCATCCGTTGTTCCCGGTTCTGGTCAAAGGGGAACACCAGTCCGTAGATTCCGGCGGCCAGCAGATTCATGGTGGTGTTGTACCCGGCCATGCTCACGGACAGGGCGGCAGCATCGAGATAGGCGGAAAACCGGTTGGTGAATCGCTTCACACTGATGCCGGGATGCCCCACGGCCAGCTCTGCCAGACTGATGAATTCCTGATCTGAAGCATATGGCCCGGTGAATGCAACCAGCCGATGCGAAAGGGTCTCGGCCATGATGACGGA
>JAFLJW010000297.1 GCA_022712815.1 Pseudodesulfovibrio sp.
TTTTTGAGTGCCGGAGGCAAAATGATCAATACGATTACCATTGAGAGTGAACTCAAGAAAAGTTATCTTGAGTATAGCCTGAGTGTCATCATCGGGCGTGCCATTCCCGATGTTCGGGACGGGCTGAAACCTGTCCACAGGCGTATTTTATACGCCATGCATGATTTGGGGAACTACCATAACCGGGCGTACAAGAAATCAGCACGCGTGGTTGGTGACGTCATCGGTAAATACCATCCGCATGGCGATTCGGCTGTGTATGACGCGCTGGTTCGCATGGCGCAGAATTTTTCCATGCGTGACATGCTTGTCGATGGACAGGGTAACTTCGGTTCCATTGACGGCGATTCCGCGGCTGCCATGCGTTATACCGAAGTCCGCATGGCCAAGCTTTGCTCGGAGTTCCTTGGGGACATCGAAAAGCAGACGGTCGATTTCAGGCCCAACTACGACAACACCATGCAGGAGCCATCGGTCCTGCCGACCAAGGTTCCGAACCTGCTGCTCAACGGCACCACGGGTATCGCGGTTGGTATGGCGACAAACATTCCGCCTCATAATCTGGGCGAGCTGATTGACGGCACCATGCATCTTCTGGACAACCCCGACTGCACCATCGAAGACATGATGCAGTTCATCAAGGGCCCGGATTTTCCAACCGGTGGCATGGTTTACGGCGGTCAGGGCCTGTACGATGCCTATCATACAGGCCGTGGCTCCATTAAGATGCGCGGCGTGGTTGAGGTCGAGGAAGCCACCAAGGGCAAGAAAGAGTGCATCGTCATCAGGGAAATCCCATACGCGCTCAACAAATCCTCATTGGTTGAGAAAATCGCCGCCCTGGTTCATGAAAAGAAAATTGAGGGTGTGTCTGATCTGCGCGATGAATCAGACCGTACGGGTATCCGTATAGTCATTGATCTCAAGCGCGGTGCCATTGCCGATATCATCATCAATTCACTTTATAAATTCACTCCGCTGGAATCTAGTTTCGGCATCAACATGATGGCGATTGTGGGCCAGCGACCCCTGTTGCTGAACCTGAAAGATGTTCTGCATCACTTCCTGGATCACCGCCGCGAGGTAATCACCCGCCGCACCAGGTTTGACCTCGACAAGTGCGAGAGGCGTGTTCACATTCTGGAAGGAATGCGCATTGCGCTTGATAACATCGACGAAGTGGTCAAACTCATTCGGGCATCCAAGTCTCCCGATGAAGCCCGCCTGGCCCTCATAGATCGTTTTGAGTTGTCCGAGATTCAGGCCAAGGCCATTTTGGAAATGCGCCTGCAAAAATTGACCGGTCTGGAGCATGAAAAGCTGCTCGAAGAACTGACCGAGTTGATGAAAAAGATCGAATACTTCAAGTCCATTCTGGAGAACGAGGGTGTTCTCAAGGGTGTCATTCGTGACGAATTGAAAGAAATCAAGGAAACCTTTGCGACTCCGCGCAAATCCGAACTGCTTCTGGCCAACCCGGATTCCATTGACATCGAGGATCTCATTCCCGATGAGGAAACGGTCATCACCTTGAGCAAACGTGGCTATATCAAGCGCACCCCGCTGTCCAACTATACGGCCCAGCGACGTGGCGGCAAGGGTATTTCGGGCGTCCAGACAGGTGACGGCGACTTCATTCACACCTTCATGCTGACCACCAACCATCAGCATCTGGTGATGTTCACCAACTTTGGCAAAATGTTCAAAATCAAGGTCCATCAGGTGCCGGAAGGCAGCCGTTACGCCAAGGGTGGGCATGTCGCCAACCTGCTGCCGCTTGACAAGGACGAGCACATCACCACCGCCTTGTCCATCAGGGAATTCGCTGATGATCGCTTCTTCCTGTTCGTGACCAGAAGGGGCATGATCAAGCGTTCCTCCATCGGATTGTACGGCAATTGCCGGGCAACCGGTATTCGCGCTGTTAATCTGCGCGACGGGGACGAACTGATGATGGTCCGTGAGATCGAGCCTGATGTGGACTGCATTCTGGTCACCCGTGACGGGTCGGCCATTCGCTTCAATATAAATGATGCCAGACCGCTTGGCCGGGCCACCGCAGGCGTCAAGGGTGTTGCCTTGCGCGACGCGGATCAGGTTGTTTCCTGTGTCGTCACCGGCGACCCCGAACGCGACCAGCTGCTGACCGTCTCCGAAGGCGGCTTTGGCAAACGGACCGGCATCGACCAGTACCGGGTCCAGTCCCGTGGCGGAAAGGGTATCCTGAACATGCGCCTAACCAACAAGACCGGCAAGGTCATCGGGGCGCGCATGGTCAACGAATCAGATGATGTCATCCTGCTCACCACGGCCAACAAGGTCATTCGGATGAGTGTTTCCGAGGTTAGCCAGACACGTGGTCGCGCCACCCAGGGCGTCCGTCTGGTTCGCATGAGCGGCAGCAACCGTGTGGCCGGTTTCGATTTGGTCATGGACGATGACGATGAACTCAAGGATACAGAGTCCTAAGGCTGTGATGAAGCGCATTACATTATTAATACTGCTGGCCACGGCGATGATCTTCGCCGTGGCCTGTTTTCGTGAATCGTCACCGGGTGCCAAGGATATTGAACGGGCTCGTGCCGCATATTCCAAGGGATTTTATCTCGAAGCCGAAAAGGACTACGAGCGATATTTGCAGGTGGAACCGCAGGGCGAATTTCGCAAGGAAGCCTGGAACAAGCTGAGCGAGATAGCCGTTGCCATCAAGGGTGATCACGACCGGGCAGTCGTATTGCTTGAGGCCATGTACCTTGAGCTTGGTACGGACAAGGAAGTGGCCTGGAAAATAATGTTTCAGCTCGGTGATGTATTCGCTGAACTAGGCAATCTTTCAAAGGCCATTGAGTCATTTGAGAAGTGTCTGGTTCATGCAGCGGATTCCCCGGAACGCAGATACAAGACCCAGTTACGCATGGCCAGACTGTATCGGTCCATGGGCAATTACGATCTGGTGTCCATCACTTTGGAGAATTGCTCGGACTCGGCCATTGATTCCGACTCCAAGGCCAGATGCCTGTATGAACTGGCCCAAAGCTATAGCTTTATCAGTAGTTGGAATCAGGCAAAGAAAGCTCTTGATTCTTTGCTCAAACTGAAAGGGGTGTCCGAAGAAACCAATGCGCTGGCTGTGTTCCTCTTGGCCGATATCTACGAAAATGAGCGCAATTATGCCAAGACAAAGGAGCTTTTGGAGTCGATTTTGACCACCTATCCCAATCCTAAAGTGGTGGAATCACGGTTGGCCAGCTTGCCGTATATACCGCCTCCCCCTGTGGTTCCAGCCCCGCCCGCAAAATAACGTTATGTAAAAACCCGGTTTGCACCGGGTTTTTGGTTTTTTACGCTGTTTTCCCGAAAAAGTTTGGTAGTTGATAACGTTTCTAGAATATCCGTTGCGTTATTCGCCCAAGGGAGGTATGAAATAGATTCAGAGTAAGTTTTACATTCTCAGGTAGTTATGGTTAATTTTAGCACGACGCAAAAGATACAGCCTGATTTCAAGCGGATAGTAGCCTTTGGAATACTTACCGCTGTTTTATTTGTTTTCTCTATTCCGAACAGCCTTGAAGGCCACGCCCAGGACCCTCGTCGGGTACTTGTTCTCAATTCCTACAACTATTCTTTCCAGTGGACGGCTTCCATCACCCGGGGAATTGAAGAGACTCTTCTGGAAGCGGACCCTTCCATCAAGATAATGGTGGAATTCATGGACACCAAGAGCCATGTCACCCCGGAATACTATAAGAATCTGGAAGAGCAATTTCACATCAAATACAGCCATGTGAAATTTGATGCGGTTATCACCTCGGATGACAACGCCGTCAATTTCGCCTTGAAATATCGTGACGATCTTTTCAAGGGCGCACCCATTATATTCTGCGGCGTCAATAATCACAATCTGCCTGCAAATAGTAATTTCACCAACATGGCCGGGATTCTCGAAGCTCCAGATATTGCTGGTTCGTTCAACGCAGCCTTGCGCCTGGACCCGAATCTCAAGACCATTTATATCGTCACCGACGAAACCACCACCGGGAAAAGCGTTCGAGCCGATGCCGAGAGAATCATCATCCAATTCAAGGATCGCGTCAGATTGGTCTGGTTGCAGGGATTGTCCATGGAAGAACTTCAGGACAAACTTGCCAGCCTGCCGAAACAGAGCGCAGTCATGCTCATGACTTTTACCCGCGACCGACTTGGGCAGGCGTTCTCCTACAACGAGGCACTTGGACATATCTGCACGGCCTGTACACGGCCTGTCTATGGCCTGTTTGATTTTTATCTTGGCAACGGCATTGTCGGCGGAATGTTGATATCCGGGAAATATCAGGGAATCATGGCGGCAGAGCTTGCCATCCGGGTCATGGATGGTGAGAACCCCGACACCATCCCGGTTATTTTACAAAAATCCAATCGGTACATGTTCGATTTTACCGAAATGGACCGATTCGGATACGCGCTAAACAAGTTGCCTTCCGAAAGTATTGTCATCAATATCCCGGAATCCGTTTACACACGGTATAAATTTGAAATTGCTGGTGTGACCGGACTAATACTCTTTTTATCCATAATCATCATTACTCTTATAACCAATAACCGCGCCCGACGGCGGGCGGAATCAGAGCTTGAAGAACTCAACCGCGATCAGGAAACCCTCATTGATCAGCGAACGGAAGAATTGACCCAGCGTTCCCAAGAGTTGGAAATCGCCAATTACGAGCTGAAAAAACTCGGCGAACTCAAGACCGCAGTTCTCAACACAGTCTCGCACGACCTGCGCACGCCACTGACCTCGGTTCTCGGATTTTGCAAGATCATCGACCGCGATTTCAAGCGGTTCTTCCTGCCGCTGTGCAGAGGGGCGGAGGAACTGGAAGGCATGGGCAGACGGATCAGCAGCAATCTGAGCATTATTGAAAACGAAGGTGAACGTCTCACCCGCCTGATTAACGATTTTCTTGATCTCTCAAAGATTGAATCGGGCAATATCGCCTGGAATAATGTCTCGCTTGACCCTGCGGAACTCATCACTCAATGCGTCCCGGTACTCGAAGGCTACTTCTCTGATTCCGGGGTTTCCCTGAAGATCGATATCAAGACAGACCTGCCCAAGATTGTGGCTGACCCGGACCGTTTGCTTCAAGTGCTCAACAACCTGGTTGGAAATGCCGCCAAGTTCACAGACGAGGGAAAGGTTACCGTTACAGCCGATACCACCGAAGGAGGCTGGCTCAGGATTGAAGTCAGCGATACCGGCGTGGGTATTCCCACTGACGAGGTCGATCGGATTTTCGAAAAATTCTATCAGGTCTGTCAAGATGAAAGCGCCACGGAAATATCCCGTGGCAGCGGCATGGGACTGGCCATTTCCAAACGAATAGTCGAACATTACGGCGGCCAGATCACTGCCAACAGCACACCCGGTCAAGGTTCGTCCTTCATTTTCACCATCCCTTTCGCAAAATAGCGAAGTTTCCGGCGCCTCTCCCCATTCAATTTCATCATGGGCAAACTCCTTGGACCTGAGCCGGGATTGGTGTAATTGTCTGGAACGCGACATCACTTCAGTATGGGATTGCCAGTGAAAATAGCTTTTTGCACACCGTTCAAACCAGTTCACCATCCGAGTATTTCCGGGGATGTGACCATTGCCCGCGATCTCTGTGAGACGTTGCAGGGCTTTGGACATGAGGTTGTGCCGGTCAAATATTTTCCCGCAAAGAACATCCACTTGAAGCCCGGCAGGTGGGTTGGTGCGGGGCTGGCTTTGAAGCAGATGATGGAACAGGCCAAAGGCGCGGATTGCTGGCTGACCTACGGCAGTTACTACAAGGTGCCGGATGTCTTTGGGTCATGGGCGGCAAAGCAGCTAGGATTACCATATTTCATCTTTCAGGCATCCTATGCCGAGAACCGGGGCAAGCGGGTTTCGACCTGGCCGGGATTCGCCCTTAATCGCCGGGCCATGCGTCTGGCCGATCACATATTCTGCAACCGCATGAACGATGTCCACGGATGCGCCAAACTATTGCCTGATGATCGGTATAGCTACGTGAAACCGGGTCTTCCGGGCGGGATGTTCGAGTACGACAAACCGGCCAGAGCACGGCTCCGGGACGAGTGGGGCGCGGGTGACACGCCGGTAATCGTTACGGCGGCCATGATGCGCCATGGTGTCAAGATCAAGGGGTTGCAGTGGGTATTTGAGACCTGTGCCGATCTTGTGGCCAACGGGCGCGACCTGAAACTTGTTGTGGCCGGAGACGGACCGCGCCGGGCTGAGATGGAAGCGTTGGCCCTGCCTCTGCTCGGAGACCGGGTGCGGTTTCTCGGCATGGTGGAGCGCGAGGATTTGAAGGGCGTTTTCAGCGCAGGGGATATTTTTGCATTTCCCGGCCTTGAGGAAAGCGTGGGCATGGTTTATCTGGAGGCCCAGCAATGCGGTCTGCCAGCGGTCGCCACCGATGATGAGGGTGCGCCCCATGTCATTGCTCATGATTATTCCGGCATTGTCACACCCGTGTCGCAGGTCAAGTTCACGGAAGCCGTGGACCGGCTTGTCACGGATGTCGAATTTCGAAAGAAACTTGGCAGGCAGGCCATTGAATATGTCGAACAGAACCATAGCGCGGCCACCAATTACCTGGAGATGGAACGAACAATGGAATCAGTAGTGAACCGGCGGAGGTCGGGATAGTGACAACATATTTTTGCATGCGCCACG
>JAFLJW010000369.1 GCA_022712815.1 Pseudodesulfovibrio sp.
TGGCCGTGGGTCAGCCGGATTTCGGCACTCCCCGGCATGTCTGCGAGGCCGCCAAGGCCGCCATAGACGAGGGCTTTACCCGCTACACACCGGTTCCCGGCATCTCTGAGCTACGCGATGCCGTGGCCAATTATTATACAATTTTTTACGGTGTTAAAGCGAACGGCGACAACACCATTGTCAGCAACGGCGGCAAGCAGGTACTCTACAATCTACTCATGGCCCTGGTGAACCCCGGTGACGAAGTACTCATCCCGACACCGTACTGGGTCAGCTATCCGGCCATGGTCCAGCTTGCCGAAGGCGTGTCCGTCTTTGTTCCGACCACTGCGGAGCAGGGCTATCTCGTGTCCATCAAGGCCCTTGAAGCCGCCCGGACCGACAAGACCCGCGTGCTCATCCTCAACTCACCGTCCAACCCAACGGGTTGCTGCTACACTCAGGATCAGCTCAACGGTATCGCCGACTGGGCGCGTGCCAATGACGTCTTCATCATCTCCGACGAAGTATATGACCGGCTGGTCTATGCCCCGGCAGAGTCAGCCTCCCTTGCCAAGGCCTGGGAAGCCCGGCCTGACGCCATCGCCATTGTCGGTGCGTTGTCCAAATCCTTTTGCATGACCGGTTGGCGCGTGGGATACGCCCTTGCCTGCGAGGCATTGGTCAAGGCCATGTCCAAGATTCAGGGCCAGTCCACCTCCAATATCAACTCCATCACCCAAAAAGCCGCCCTTGCCGGGTTGACCGGTTCCTGGGACATCGTGGATGAGATGAAGGAATCCTTTGTCCGCCGCCGCGATATCGCCTACGACATCATCACCGGCTGGGGCGCGACTTGCCCCAAACCGGATGGCGCGTTCTACCTTTTCCCTGTCCTCGACCAATTTTATACAACGGATGCCCCGGACTCCGCAGCCATGTGCAACAAAATCCTTGAGGAGGCCGGAGTGGCCTTGGTACCCGGTTCCGCCTTTGGCGACGACAAGTGTATTCGCTTTTCATACGCTGTGGACGATGAGGTTTTGAAAGACGCCCTGAACAAGGTCGGCAAGGTTCTGACCGGCAAATAGCCGAACGGAATAACGATTGAACGGGCCTGTCGAGATAACTCGACAGGCCCGTTTTTTTGTTGAGATATATACAGGCAGGAAAAAGTTAATCAGAGGCCGAGTTTTTTCCGCAGGATGCCCCAAACCTTGTCTGGCACGAGGTCTTTCATACAGTCATGATGCCCCTTGGGACAACGCCTTGGGCCGTGCAATCCGCAAGGACGGCAAGCAAGCTCTGTCTCAAGCACGGTGGAATTGTCACCGCGTGGGAAAAAGCCCAGTGTTCTCACGGTCGGCCCGAAAAGCGCGACCAGCGGGGTGTCCTGCATCCAGGCCAGATGCATGGGGCCTGAATCATTGGTCAAATACCCGTCGAGCTTGCCGATATAGGCCGCAAGCTGCGGGAGCGAGAGTTTTCCGGCAAGGTCAGTCACATGGTTTTCTCTCTCAAGACGCGCACCGGCCTTGACCGCTGCGGCCACACCTTCCTCGCCCGGACCACCAAAAATCAGCACCTGCGCCCCAGCCTTTTCGGCTCTGGCGACTATCTCACTGAAATATTCCATGGGCCAACATTTGGTTGGCCAGGTCGAACCGGGATGCACGCCCAGAACAGGTCTGTCACTGACGAATTCTTGCCAGAAAGCATCAGCATCAGCGCGGGCGGAGTCGGGCAGTATCAGCTTGGTTTTCGGCGCGGGAGAAGTGATGCCAAGCGGCCTGACCAGCTCGAAGAGCCGCTCGATTTCTTCCAGATCATCGAATCGGCGGTCCACGGTCTCGGTGTAGGCGAACGTATTGAACCACGGCTTGCTGTAGCCGATACGCCTCTTTATGCCGGTGGCCCCGCTGACCAATGCCGTGCGCAGGCTGGTATGAGTGGATATCCAGAGGTCGAAACCTTCCTGACCGATCTCCCAGCCGAGCCGGACAGCGGCGTTTAGTGATTTCTGCGCACCGCGCTTGGCAAAGCCGTGGACAGCCGTGATTTCAGGCTGGCCCGAAAATAGCGACTCAAAGCCGTTGCGGACATAGAAATGTATTTCCGCGTCGGGATAGCGGTCTTTCAGGGCTTTTAAAAGCGGCAGGGTAAGGACGGCATCGCCCATGAATGCGGTCTGCCAGACGCCGATTTTTTTGTATTCACTCATCGCAATCAGATGTATCCTGTCCTTGGTTTTGAAGCAACGGTTGATCTCATCAACCGGAATCGGTACTCTGCATCAAAATCGAAATAAAATGGAGTTCAGAGGTTATCATGAAATATATTATGTTTGAAGATTTTTCCGGCACTGCCATCCCCGTCATCTTCCCCAATCGAATCAATCACGAAGAAATGCGCGAGCAGATGCCCTACACAAAAGTCCTGTCCGCAGGATACGTAACCTACCGCGCAGACGGTTTCAGTTGTCATGGCAGTTCCAAGGCACTGAAGGCCGAGGTCGGGACTGACGATGCAAAGATCATTTCCGCGAAATTCGAGGACGCTGAAAGCTGAGTCTGTTGCCGATGTTTTTCCCAAGGGGCTGACGAAGCAAACCATTCCCCGTTCCATTCCGACCATTGACCGATTTCGCGGTTGCGCCTTTGGCGCACCTGATGCTAATTCCGTTCTAAGCTTGAAATAAAGTTGAGGAGAATTAATGCTACTTGGAATCGACGTGGGCGGAACACATACCGATGCGGTCGCCATCGACACAAAGGACGGGGTGAAAGTCGCTGCCTCATGCAAAGTGCTGACAAGGCATGACGACCTTTTGGCATCTGTCACCGAGGCTCTGGATGTCATTTTGGGGAAGATCGACCGGGACGCGGTCACGCAGCTCAACCTGTCCACCACGCTGTCCACCAACGCCATTGTGCAGGGCAAGACCGAGGAGGTGGGCGTTATCGTCTCGTCCGGTCCGGGCATTGATCCGCATAACTACATGCCGTGCCGCGATTTTCACGTCATCGACGGCTCCATTGACCATCGCGGAAACGAGGTGCGTGCGCTCTCCAACCGTCAGCTTTCAGAGGCCATTGATTCCTGCCGTGCCAACGGCGTGCGCGTGTT
Organism: Pseudodesulfovibrio sp.; assembly: GCA_022712815.1. Classification (GTDB taxonomy): domain Bacteria; phylum Desulfobacterota; class Desulfovibrionia; order Desulfovibrionales; family Desulfovibrionaceae; genus Pseudodesulfovibrio. The sequence continues at coordinate 3,106 of JAFLJW010000369.1, forward strand.
CGCGGCGGTAAGCAAATTTTCCACTCGCAATCCGCGCCATGAGAACGTCATCCGTTGTCTGGTCTGCGACTGCAAAACTGAAGACCAGTGTGAATACGCCGATTTCGTGACGCTGGGCCATCAGCTTGGCGGTGCGCTCAATTTTCCGCGCCGGGTGGCTACGGCATACTTCAACTGCGCGGTCTGGCGGCTGTACAACGACTTTGCCACAGCTGTGGAAAAAGGGCTGGCCGACATGGGTATGGGCCACGTCAAGGTCAACATGCTCAAGGCGGACGGCGGCACCATGCCGCTGCCCCAGTCCCGCAAGATGCCGGTGCAGTCCATCTTCTCCGGCCCTGCGGCTTCGGTCATGGGCATCATCGCCCTCACCGATATTTTTCATGATTCCGTCATCCTCGACATCGGCGGCACGACCACTGATATCGCCATTTTTGCGGACGGCGCACCGCTCATCGAGCGCGAGGGCATTTCCATCGGCTCGCATCCAACGCTGGTCACCGCGCTCAAAGTCCGCTCCATCGGCATTGGCGGAGACTCCTCCCTCAC
>JAFLJW010000191.1 GCA_022712815.1 Pseudodesulfovibrio sp.
TTTGCCGAGAAAATAGTTGTAGAAAATCGTGGCCGGGATGGCGACGAGCAACCCGATGGCCGTGGCAATAAGGGCCTCGGAAATACCGGGGGCCACGGTTGCCAGAGCCGCGGACTGGGCCATGCCTATGGCGTGGAAGGAGTGCATGATACCCCAGACCGTGCCGAACAAACCGATAAAAGGAGCGGCATTGGCGCAGGTCGCCAGAAACGGCAGGTTGCGGGTCAGGATGCGCATTTCCCTGGTAATGCCCTGTTTCAAGACGCGGCGCAGGGTGTCCTTGACCAAAAGGCGTTTGCGTTCGCGGTTGACGTCCGCTTTTTCGAGTAGCCTGAATTCCTTGACCGCCAGCGTGGAGACACGGGCAAGGGGAGATTGTTCCCTACCGCCCAGAGTTTTGAGGCCGGAGGTCAGGTCCTCGGCTGTCATGAAGGCATCGCATCCTTTCATGACCTGCTTGCGGGCCGAGCCGATGGTGAAGAATTTGAAAAAGATAATGGTCCAGCTCCACACGGACATGGAAGCGAGAAAAATCAGAACCATCTTTACGGCCAGAGTCGCCCCCAGCAAGAGCGAAAGAATGTCGCTTTCAGGCATAAAATTCATGCGTTCACCTACTGTGCTTTAGTGGTCTGCCAAACGGGAGTATTTTCCAACCTTACCGAATCTGTAAACCCCGTGTAAGGAGAAAGCAAGGGGGAGAACCCTTATGAATAAATCATGTTTTCAGACAGTTGCAGTCTACTTTACATGTTACGACTTCGTGTTTTAGCCAGTAGTAAAATCAGGATAAATAATTGAAAGCAATTGTGTTTGCAGGTTATTTGGGGATAAAACAAACAGAAGCTATACCGAGACTGCGAAAAAAATGGACGATATTTCCTATATGGGGGCATTGTGCGGATATTGATTTTGGCCGGGAAAGGTGTGGATGAAACAGGAGTCTCGACACTGCTCGGTGACACCGAATGGACCATGGCTCGCTATGCGACCATTTCCCGTGGGGTCCGGCTGCTGGAAAAAGAGAAAGCTGACCTTGTGTTGCTTGCCCCGGATGAAGACGACAAGACCTGGGTCCGGGCAATTCATCGTATTTTTGACGAATTTCAACTCCCTGTCCTGATGCTGTTTCCCAAAGGGGACGAATCTGAAAATCTGGCTTTTGGGCATGGCGTATATGATTGCTTCGAGCTTGGTGTCTCCACGCCTGGAGAGTTCACACGCAGTCTCAGGCACTTGAAGAAGCAGCTCAAACTGACAACCTTACTCGCCAAAGAGCGGGAGATGGCTGACTGGGTTGAGGAGACAGGTCGGCTTGGTAGTTGGGAAATGGGTAAAGACAGGAAAACTCATTGGTCCAAGGGTATTCGGCAGATTCTTGAGAACGGAAAAGAACATTTGAATGAAGATTTCACAAGTGTCCGCCAGTTTGTCCATCCTGGTGATCTGGATATCTACGATCAGGCCAACAAAGCGACCTTCGAAGAAGGCTGGCCGTTGGATTTCGAATACCGGGTCCATGGCGAACATGGCAAGGTTCGTCATCTGCACCTGCATCGGCGGGTGGAGCTTGATTCCGGGGGGACCATTTCCCGGATTTACGGAATGGCTCAGGACATTTCGCAGCAAAAGGAATTTGAACATTTTCTTTTTCGGCGTGATGCCATGGTGCAGGTGGTCGGTGCCTTTGCCGGTCGTTTCCTGCGTGAAGCCGACTGGGAAGACGGTATCGACAATGCCCTGCGGGAACTTGGCAAAGCCGCAGACGTGACTCGAGCTTTCATTTTTCACAAATCTTCAGGGCAGGACGGTGCCGTAATCATGTCCATAAGGCATGAGTGGACCTCACACGATGTCGAACCGATCATCGGTCGGCCCGAGATGCAAAACCAGCCATTCTCACCCACTTACGACAGGTGGCAAGCGGCCATGCTGAGGCGCAAGGTCGTGGCTGGCCATATCCACAATTTTCAGAAAGAAGAACAAGCTATCTTTATGACCACCGGTGCCAAATCGATTCTGGCGGTGCCGGTATTCGTTGGTTCCGAATGGTGGGGATTCATAGGCTTTTCAGAGCGTCGAGAGGAACGGGACTGGCTTCCGGTGGAAATAGAATCACTGACCATGGTGTCCAATATTTTCGGCTCTGCGATTTTGCGCAGAAGGATGGAAAACCTCCTTGTGGAGGCTAATAAATCCGCAGAGGAAGCCAAAACCATTGCCCTTGAAGCGAGCAAGGCCAAGAGCCGGTTCCTGGCAAACATGAGCCATGAAATCAGGACTCCCATCAGTGGCATCCTCGGTATGGCCGAGATGACGATCACCACAGGCCTGACCAGTGAACAGCGTGAGCATCTGGACATGATTCGTGATGCGGCCCGGTCACTTCTGGTCATTATCAACGACGTACTTGATATCTCGAAAATCGAAGCTGACAAAATGGAACTCAAGCCCGCCGATTTTGAATTCAGGGCCGAGCTTGAAACCATTGTCCGTCCATTTGCTCCCCAGGCCGAACAAAAAGGCGTGGTCTTTCAATACAGTGTGCCGGACAATGTTCCTTCCCATGTCAATGGCGATCCCGACAGGCTGGGACAGGTGCTCATAAATCTTATCGGAAACTCCCTGAAATTCACGGAGCGCGGCCTCATTGAACTGACCGTGAAAGTGTCGGACAAGGAAAAGGGACGCACCTGCCTGTTATTCACGGTCCGGGATACTGGTGAGGGCATTAGCGGGGACAAGCTTGCCACCATTTTCGACAGCTTCACCCAGGCAGACAGTTCAATACGGAAAAAGCATCAGGGGACAGGTCTCGGATTGACCATTTCCAAGGAACTGGTCGAGATGATGGGGGGTGCAATTGGCGTGGATAGCGAACTGGGCAAGGGGAGTATTTTTTCCTTCACCGCCTGGTTCGGAGATGTCAAAGGTCATGAAGCCATGCCCGCGCCAAAGCTGAGAACCGCGCCGAGAACCTTGCATCTGAATATCCTGCTGGCCGAGGACAACCTGCTCAACCAGAAGTTCCTGACCCATTTCCTGTCCATATTCGGACACACGATCACAGTTGCCGGGAATGGCAGCGAGGCCCTTGATATACTGAAGGCAAAGGGCCGGGGAATTGATCTGGTGCTCATGGATATTCAAATGCCCGTAATGGGAGGCATTGAAGCGACCCAGGCCATCCGTGCATCAAACGGCAAACGGTTTGATCCGAATATTCCTGTTATCGCGCTGACTGCATATGCCATGACAGGTGACAGGGAGCGGATGATAGCCGCCGGTATGGACGATTATGTCAGCAAGCCGGTGGATATGAAGATATTGTCCGCAGCCATCACCCGGAACATGTCAAACAAGGGTAAAGGTCCGACACACTCCGCACCTCCCGCCTCCCGGATGGTACGGGATGAAATGGCCGAGGATGATATTCATATCGAAATTGATATGGAAAGCCTCATTGAACGGTTTGAAGGCAATATGGTCTTGCTCAAGGAAATCCTTGACCTCTTCATGGTGGAGGCCGTTGAAAAACTTGCCAGCCTCGATGCCTGTGTCAAAGAAGGCAATCCGGACAAACTGGGCGCGGCCCTGCACTCCATCACCAATATTGCGAGCCATGTGCTGTCCATGGAAATTGTCAGGATATCCAGGGAGCTGGAGAAAAAGTGTTCCCTTGGCAAGATGAACGAAGCCCTTGAGGGAGTGGCGAAACTCCGGCCCCGTTTCGTGGCCCTTGTACAGGCCGTGGGAGAACGGGCCAAAACGTTGTAAATTCGTTGATCGTTGCATTTTATTCGGCGAATGAGTACACTTATACAATCGTTTTCATCAAAGGGAGCGACTGAGCAGGAGGGCAGATAATGCTGGTCAGAGATTGGATGACGATCAATGTCATCTCTTTGGGTGTCAATTCATCGGTTCTGGATGCCGCAGAAATTCTTCATGAAAAGAATATTCGGCAATTCCCGGTCATTGACCGGGACGCTCACCTTGTAGGCATTGTGTCTGATCGTGATATCCGCGATGCCCTGCCTTCCAAGTTCATCCCCGGCGATGGCCTGATCAAACAGGGCGGAGGATTAGCCACCCTCACCGCAAGCGATATCATGACCCTTGACCCCCTCACCGTAACTTCGAACACGGCCATGGACGCTGTTGCCGAAATTCTCGTCAAGCACAGGATCGGGGGACTGCCCGTTGTGGATAACGGAGACCTCAAGGGGATCATCACCCAGGCCGATGTACTTCGATTCTTGTGTGCGGTTTCCGGTTCCATTCGCGGCGGCACCCAGTTTGGCATCCGTCTGGCTGCCCGGCCCGGCCCCCTGGCAGAACTGCTCGGTGAATTCAAAGATATGGGTCTGGTCTTTACCAGCCTGTTCACAGCCAATGATCCAAGGCAAGCCGGTTCAAGAAACGCTTGTATCCGTGTGGAAGATATGAGTGACAAGTCCGTGGAAGAAGTCGTCGAGGTGCTTCAGGAAAAATATGAACTTTTATTTTATGTCAACGAAGGGATCACCGTGGACGTGAGTTAGCAGAGCTTGATTGCGATGTTGCTCTCTTTACCCGTGGATACCGGAATCCTTTAGTGAGAACAAAACAATGGCCGTGTCCAAGTGGATACGGCCATTGTTATGAAGCCATAGCTACGTCAAGAGTCCTTTCCTTCTGACAACGCAATCATTTGAAAACTTTGCCAAACGGAGCAGATGGCCAATTGTCGACACGCCCTAGTCGGCCAGTGCGGCCTTGACCGTATCGACAAGCTTGCGCGTATCAATTGGTTTGGTAAAGGTTTCAACCACATCAAAAACATTGGCAAGTTCAACGATGGCTTCCGGATTAAAGGCCTCGCCACCGGAAATGGCAATAAATTTATGTGGGCTGTCAGATTTTATCAATTCTCCCATGACCTGAAGACCGCCCTTTTTGGGCAGAAAAATATCGATGATGCTCAGGTCTATATCCTTTTCCTGACACATGCGAATGGCTTCCTCGCCGTCAGCAGCTTCAACCACGGCAAAGCCTTCAGCTTCAAGCACGGATTTAAGCAGTTCACGAATCATGGGGGCATCGTCTACAACCAGTATTGTCTTCATCTTCCCGCTCCTTGCGTTGCTGTATTATTCTGTCATTTCCCGTGAAGGGCATCCTTTATATACTCTAATGCGAATTTCACTTCAGACTCAAGGGTTTTAAACTCTCTTTTGGCTGAAGGTGTGTCTTTTTGCTTGCACAAAAACTCCATTTGCTCGGCAATGGCTCCGGCCCGTTGCGCTCCGACCGTACGGGATGAGCCTTTAATGGAATGGGCAAGACGCTTGGCGTCATCCCATTTCCGACTGGCGACATAGCCAGCCAGTTCTTCCAATTCCACAGGTACATCCCGCAGGAAAATCTCATCCATGCGGATCAGCAGGTCCTCTCGTCCTCCCAGCATATCCAGAGCGGTTGCGCGATCAAAGTCCGCTCCGTGGTCGGTTGTTTCCGCCTCTTCTGACTTAAACGTCCTCTCAACCGGGGTTTTATCTGCCACCGCATTGGCGATGGTGTTGTAAAATTCATTCATCTTGATGGGTTTGGCGATGTAATCGTTCATCCCGGCATTGAGAAATCGTTCCCTGTCCCCCTTTAGGGCGTGGGCGGTCAGGGCCACGATGGGTATGGTCGAGTCGAGTGCGCCTGAGTTGAGATCGCGTATGGCCCTTGTGGCCGTAATGCCGTCCATGATCGGCATCTGGATGTCCATAAGCACGAGGTCAAAGTATTCATGCTTGACCGCCTCCAAAGCCTGGATGCCGTTCTCCACGGCAATGGCATCATGTCCTTGCTCTTCCAAAAGAGTTGTGACCAGCTTGCGGTTGAGGGCATTGTCATCCGCCAGCAAGACCTTGAGCTTGGGCATCTCTTTTTCATTAAAATCAATCTCAGCGCTAACATCTTCCGGGATGAAGGCCGAGTCGCCCATTTTGAGTCTGGCCGTGAAGCTGAAGGTACTCCCTTTGTTTTCCTCGCTTTTGATACGAATTCGCCCATGCATAAGCTCCACCAAGAGTTTGCAGATGGCAAGTCCGAGGCCCGTCCCCCCATGTTTTCTGGTTATGGAATCATCGGCCTGCAGAAATGATTTGAAAATGAGTTGCTGCTTGTCTCGCGAGATGCCGATACCGGTGTCGATGACAGCGACTTCGACGGTCACTTCATCGCCAATACGAGGATTGACCGGGCCTCCGGTCATGGTGATATTAACGGTCACACCACCTTTTTCGGTAAATTTGACCGCATTGGAAACCAGATTGATAATGACTTGACGCAGGCGCGAAGGATCGCCCAACAGAATTTTGGGGATATCATCGTCCACGTGAGCGGTCAGGGACAGGCCTTTGCTTCCGGCGTGGAGCATGTGAATATCCAGAGCGGCATCCAGAGTTTTCCTGATATCGAAATCAAGCTCTTCGAGAGCCAGCTTGTGGGCTTCAATTTTGGAAAAGTCGAGGATATCATTGATCACGGTCAACAGCGAATTGCCCGCTTCCATGACCCTCTTGAGATAGTCGTTTTTCTTGGTATCGTCTTCAACTCGCAGGGCAAGCCCGGCCATGCCCAGAACGGCATTGAGAGGTGTACGGATTTCATGACTCATGTTGGCCAGAAAAGCCGACTTGGCGCGAGTGGCCGCATCGGCCTTTTTCATTGCAGTGACAAGCCGCATGGATTTGCTGGTCAGTTCGGAGTTTGCCCGTTCCAGTTCATTGGTACGTTGCCGGACTCTGTCTTCCAGCTTGGCGTGGGCTTTTTTAAGGGCATCCTCAGCCCGTTTTCTATCCGTGATGTCGATACCCAGAACCATGATCATGCGTTCACCGGCGGAGTCAGTCATGGGGCTGCACTGAAGGTGGAAAGTCCGTCCCTTGACATCGGTCCAGTCCCATTCCACGGCCCGGTCCGTTTTCATGGCCTCCATGGGCGGACAAACGGAGCAGGAATCGCCTGAGCAATGCAGTGCGTCCTGACAGTTTTTGCCTTTCGGACTGCCAAAGTATCTGCGGAAATACCGATTGGCATACCGGATGGTCTTGTCCGGGTAGAGATGATAGACGATGCCGGGCAGTGATTCCATGAAGAAAATCTGCCGTTGCTGCTCGCGGCGCAGGTCTTCATCTGTCCGCCTGAGAGTGGTCAGGTCCAGAGTGCTGACCGCAAGCCGCCCCACTTCCCCCCAGGGATTGATGACCGGAACAATGGAATGAACCAGAGCTCGACCACCCACTTCTTCTTCAAAGCGGATGATTTTACCTTTTTTGATGGCTTCGTTGATTTTTGTCCTGCGGGAGTCGTTTCCCTCTTCGGGCAAAAAATCGTAGATGTTGGACTGATGCAACTTCTGGCCTGGATCAAGGCCGAACAACTTGTCCGCCGCACCATTAGCCGCCAGGACGTATCCGCTCACATCCATGACGAAAGCGGCTTCCACGGATGCATCCAAAAGAGCCCACGAGGTCTCGTCCAGAGCAACGTAGGATGTTGGCCTCACGGGTTTTTTATTCAAAGCCATGATGAGTTGACCTTTTTTATTCCTTCAGGCTCTCAATCACGATCCGGGTCTCTTCAGCCAGCTTGGTCAAATTTTCAGTGTATTCCAAGGATTTTGCCATCTCGGAAACGGTCTTGACGGCGATGTCATTGACCAGTTCGATGCTGCGGCTCATCTCCTCGGTGGCAGCGGATTGTTCTTCTGAAGCCGAAGCGATATTCGAGACCTGAACAGCGTTATTGGTGACCAGAGAAACGATCTCTTCCAGAGTCTCTCCAGACATATTCGCCTTTTCCGAGGCAATCTCCACGGCCTTGCCCGACTCTTCGACCCTGGCGATATTCTCTTTGGCGGAAGCCTGGATGGCCTGAATATTCTGACCGACCTCACGGGTGGCGTCCATGGTCTTTTCAGCCAGTTTGCGGACTTCATCCGCAACAACTGCAAAGCCCCGTCCTGCCTCACCTGCCCGGGCAGCCTCAATGGCCGCGTTGAGTGCCAGCAGGTTGGTCTGGTCCGCGATGTCGTTGATGACATTCATAACCTTGCCGATGGCATTGGCCTGCTGGCCCAGCTCTCCCATGCTTTGCTTGAGGTTTTCGGTCCCTTTACGGACCTTGCCGATGGCATCGACGGCTTCACCGACAATACTGGCTCCCTGATCCGCCGTGGAGCGGGCCGTATCGGAATTTTCCGCAGCCTCGGCAGCGTTCTGAGCCACGTTCAGCACAACATCGCGCATCTCGTTCATGCCCGTCATTGTTTCATTGAGGCTGTTGCGCTGCTCCTCGGCACCAGCGATGACTTCCGTAAATTGGTTGGAAAGGTCGTCAGCCTTGGTAGACATGGCTTCAGAGGCCTGCGTGGCCTTTTTGGCGACATTGTTCATGCGATCAAGCAGCATGTTGAGTTGCGCCATGAGGTCTTGCACCCGCCCCAGGGCACCCTCTGCCTTGTCGGCTTGTTCCTTTGCCTTCGTAGTACTTTGTTCGGAGGAGGCGAGGCCGTCCTTGATGGAACCTTGCATGGCCACCATGGCCGACTTGAGTTCCTGTAATTTGCCGATAAATCGACCTTCGATGTGAGCATCAAGGTTGCCCTTGTCCACCTCAAGTGCGAACTCGGTCAGCCTGACAAGGGGAATGTTCACATCGCGACGGAACAACCACAGGAAAAGTATGGACAGGATTATGGCGATTATCACATTGGCAATGGAGGTTTTGCCCAGTGTGCTGAAGATGTGATCATGAAAGAATTCGCGCTCCGCCGCCACGGTGGTCGCTATGTCATCAACATAGATACCCATGCCGATAACCCAGCCCCATGGCTTGAATTGCTGGACGTAGGAGAGCTTGGGAAAACGTTCTTCGGTGGTGGTGCCGCCCTTTTGGGGCTTGGCCCAAAGATATGTGACAAAGCCTTTGCCTGTCTTGTCCACAGCCTTGACCATGGCCGAAAACAGATTCATCTCGCCATCAGTTTTGGTGGGTTCAGCCTTGAGGCCCTCCTGAAAAAAAGTGGCGCAGTCGTACTTCGGGTTATTCAGAAGCTTGCCGTCCAAAGCGGGGTCCGTGGGGTGCATGATCATTGTCGGCACGGGGGAGGTGTCGTTGTTGATCCAGAAATATCCGCCATCTGGCAGCCGCATCTTCCTGATCGCCTCCAGAGCCTCGGTCTGCATTTGGGCCTCGACATCCTCAAGCCACGCGCCGGTTCCAAACACCCAGTTCAGGCCGGGCAGCAGGCGAACATACGAAATTTTCGGTTTTGGCTCATCTTCACCGGGCTTGGTCCAGAGGTAATCAACCACGCCTTCGCCATTTTCCTCGCACACGGCAACCATCTCATTGAACAGAAACGTTCCGGCCGGGTCCTTGAACTCGGACAAATCCTTGCCGTTGAGGGCGGGCTTGATGGGATGCATGATCATGACCGACTGCATATCGTTGATCCAGATGTAGTTGCCGCCATCGTACCGCGCACCGGAAACGATGTTTGCTATGGTCTGCTCAAGCTCGGCCTGCTCCATGGTGTCTTTATTCTGTATGTAGAAATTCTCGGCCTGAGTGTAGACCGCATCCAGGACTTTTTTCAGCTCATCATGTTTTTTCTGCTTGAGCTTTTCGATATTCTGTGACTCGTCGTAGAATCGCTGGATGGTGGTGTAGCCAACGGAAACGAGGTTTTCCAACTCGCTCTTCCGGCTTTCGTAAAGGTTGCTTTCCGTTCTGTCGGAACTGTCCAATGCAAAGGAGTTCAGGCTGACGTAAAAATAGGTCACGGTCAGAACCGTAGACAGAAGCATCATACCGACCAAAAAGCAGATGATCCGGCTTTGGACGGTGTTCAGGATTTTCATTAAAATCTTCCCCCCAGTGAGACTGTTCGTGGAAATAAGATCACGGAATCTGGACCGCTTTCATGTTGCATGACATTTTCCCATTCTAAAAATAATAGAAAAACTATGATGATTGGTCAATGATAATTATTCAAACGGATTACGGAATCAGCAGCAGCAAGCAGATGGTCTTTATCCATAAAAACATATATGCTAAGACGTTTTAGCGGGTTTCCAAGCCGCCTCGGGAATGATAGTACCCGATGACTATGGACCATCAGGGAATGATAATACGACCGCCCAGCGAAGCCGGAAGCATCCTGCTTCAGGTGACGCTTGGCTGTTCACACGGCAAATGTTCCTTTTGTGGAGCCTATCAGGGCAAGCGGTTCGGGATCAAGGACCGCGATATCGTCAGGAAAGATATTGAATTCGCAGCCCGCCACTGTACCCGGCAGCGACGATTGTTTCTCTGCGACGGCGATGCCATGATCATCCCTCAGAAACGGCTGATCGAAATCCTGTCCGATATCCGTGAAGGATTACCCTGGCTGACCCGTGTCGGCACCTATGCCAGCGCCAAGAGCCTGCGCTTCAAGTCCGATGACGAATTACGGGAACTCAGAAAACTGGGACTGGGCATTGTTTACATGGGCCTTGAATCCGGTGATGACGAGATTTTAAGGAGCATGAAAAAAAGCGGAGACAGTGCCTTGATCATCGAACAGGGCCGCCGCGCCAAAAGGGCCGGATTCAAGCTCAACGTCACGGTCATCAATGGCCTTGGCGGGGTCGAAGGGTCGCTCAACCATGCCCGTGAAACGGCCCGCGCCCTGACCGAGATGGACCCCGACCAAATCGGCGCACTCAGCCTGATGCTCGTGCCTGGCACACCGTTGCACGAAAAAT
>JAFLJW010000243.1 GCA_022712815.1 Pseudodesulfovibrio sp.
ACTCGCATTGCTTTTTGTGTTGTCCGTGTCGATTTCAGCCTGTCTTTCCTCAATGTATTTTGTCAGGTGCTGGACTTTCTTCAACCGTTTAATGAGTGCATCGTCTGCGAACCGGATGGACGACTGGTCGATTTTCAAGGCACGTTTGATGCGCCGTCCGCCTGATTGACTCATTCCGCGCCAGTTTTTGAACGGCGTATCCAGAAATTTATTGGTGGGGATGGCCGTGATGGTCTTGTCGAAATTCTGAATCTGGATAGTGTTCAGGGCCACGTCAATGACATCGCCGTCAGCGTTCATGGAAGGCATTTCAATCCAGTCGCCTTTGCGCAGCAAGTCATTGGCCGAGATTTGGATTCCCGCCACCAGCGAGAGAATGGTGTCGCGGAAAACCAACATGAGTACGGCGGTCATGGCACCGATACCGGAGAGCAGTCCCCATGGCGACTTGCCCAGCAGGATGGCGATCACGGAAATTGCGCCGAGAATATAGGCAAAAAGCTTGACGAGCTGAACATATCCCTTGATCGGGCGGCGGTTTGAGAGATCAAATGTCTGATAGAGCCGGACCAGTGCGTCGAGGAATTTTATCACCACCAGAATCACGGCCATCGTGACGTACGCGTAGATGGCATCGTACAGTATGTCCTTGACATCAGGGAAGAAATCCACCCCCCAGAACAGGACCAGAGCCGGGGCCAGCAACGCGGCTCGCGCAAACACTCCTTCCTCCATGAGGATGTTGTCAAAGGTATTGGCGGAGCGGCTGGAAAAGGCATGGGCTGCCCGGACCAGCAACAGTCTGACAACGGCAAAGACGATCAGGGCCGCCAGAAATATGAGTCCGATTTTGGCCGTCATGTCCAACATGGGACTATTTGGGATGAGTATCATCTGTTCTCCTTAATTCCTTGTTGCTTTTGATCTATCAGATATGCATGGTTTTGAGAATCCGCAACGTCTGTGGGATTGTTTTTCTTTTCCCAATGATTTGACAATTCGTGCATTGTGAACCATTTGAAAGTAAATATCACTTTGGAGAGAATCGAGAGCATGCTTATGTGGATTATCATTATTCTGACCGTAGCAACCCTGCTGACCATGTATCTGGGAATGCGGCTGATCAACCCGACTCGTATGGGCCGCAAATGGAAGGTCGCGGCATGGCTGATTATGGCCGGGCTTTTGTTCGGCCAGCGGCTGACATGGTTTCTGCGCCGCGATGGTTTCGAGGGGGAGTTGTTCAACATCCTTGAATGGGTGGGCTACACCTTTCTCGGTCTGATCTCGATTCTGATTGTCTTCATGTTCCTCCGCGACATCCCACTCCTTGTCCGGGCCATCATGAGCGGCCTGTACAAGCTGTTTGTCAAGCGAAGCAAGCGGCCATACTTCACCTCGCCGAATCTGGAACGCCGCCGGTTCATGCTCAATGCGTCCAACGCTGTCATTTTGGGCGCAACCGTGCCGCTGACCGGCTACGCCATGTTCAACGCCCATCGCAAACCCACTATCATATATAATGATCTGCCCATCCCGAACCTGCCCGAGGGGCTGGACGGATTCACTATCGCCCAGATTTCGGACACGCACATAGGCCCGACCCTGCGCGGCGACTGGCTACGCATGGTCGTGGACGAGGTCAACACGGTCGAGGCCGATTTGATCGTGCACACCGGGGACATGGTCGATGGTTCGGTGACCAGCATCGACGGGCTGGTCAAATCCCTGGCCGATCTCAAGGCCCGGTACGGCACGTGGTGGTGCACCGGCAATCACGAATATTATTCCGGCGTACAGGCATGGCTCAAGGAATCCGAGCGGCTCGGAATGCACCCCCTTGTCAACGAGCACACGCTCATTGACACGGGCAAGGGCAAAATTCTTCTGGCCGGTGTGACTGATTATCGCAGCAGCCGCCTGGAGCCGTCCCATGTCTCATCGCCCGCAGATGCCATGAAAGGTGCGCCGGATCACGATGTTTCGATCCTGCTTGCGCATCAGCCGAGGTCTGTTTTCGAGGCGAGCAAGGTCGGGTTTGATGTCCAGCTCTCCGGACACACCCACGGCGGCCAGTATTTCCCTTATACCCTCGCCATCCATCTCTTCCAACCCTACGTGCGAGGCCTGCACCTGCACGACGATACACTCCTTTATGTCAACACCGGCACCGGCTATTGGGGGCCGCCACTTCGGCTCGGATCAGTGCCGGAGATCACGCTGCATACCTTGAGAAAAAAATAGAGGCATTCCCGGCAGCCATGGGAAAAAAGGTCAGGTCTTGAATTATCCGTTTTTGTCTATGTGCTCATGATTTTGCAAAGTAGGTATTTTGCAATCCTGTTGACGTCTATTTTAAATTGGTCTAACTGGATCAGTGGTCCAACCAATTGTCGTGTGGTCCGAGGAGATTGCCTCGTGTGCGTTGGGGGAGAGCTTGTTCGGCCGGGTGAGAGTGGATATTGTGTTTTGAATGATTGAAAGAGGTAGCAGGGGATGGACGTCAGGCCGGTGGGCAGAAAGGGCATCTATGAGGACATTGTTCTTCAGATTCGAGCCATGATCGATCGGGGCGAGTTGAAGCCCGGTGACAGGTTGCCGTCTGAGCGCAGGTTGGCGGCGATGTTTTCCGTGTCCCGGAATACAGTGCGCGAGGCGATCAAGGCATTGTCGGAGAACGGTCTGCTGGAGAGTCGGCAGGGGGCCGGGACGTTCGTGAAGGAAGCCGATGGAGAGAGCTTTGCCAATATTTTTGCCGGGGCCATTTTTCGTGGTCAGCCCGGGGTGCGTGATATTTTTGAAGTCCGCAAACTCATAGAGCCGGAGATTGCGGCTCTGGCCGCCAGGAATGCATCGCCGGGCGATATCTTCAGGTTTGAGGCAGTGCTGACAGAGCAGGAGGCTGCGGTGGAAGTCGGTAGGTCCGGCAGATTTTTTGATCAGCGGTTTCATGAATTGCTGGCCGAGGCCTCTGGTAATGCTGTCTTGCGGGAGATTGTCGGTGCGCTGCATGACGATTTGACCGAGAGTCGATCAGACGGGCTTCAATCCCTGGAACGTCAGGAGGCATCGCTGGCGGCACACCGGGCTGTTTTCGAGGCCGTGAAGAACGGACATGTCATGCAGGCCGAGAAGGCCATGCGCGACCATCTGGATGAGGTGGAATCGATTGTATTTTCAGGAAACAGATAAAGCATATTTTTTTACCAAAGGAAGATAGCATGAAGGAAATCAACGAGAAGGCACGTGAACTGATGAAGGGTTTTTGTCGCGTTTGCAAGGTCTGCGATGGCAAGGCCTGCGCCGGGGAGGTGCCTGGCATGGGTGGGCTTGGTACGGCTTCGTCTTTCAAGAGTAATGTCAAGGCCCTGGCAAATGTGCGTCTCAACATGCGTCTGTTGCACGATGTCACCGCGCCGGACACGAAGACCTCTGTTCTTGGTCTTGATCTCGACATGCCGGTCCTGGCCGCGCCCATCGGCGGCGTGTCCTTCAATATGGGCGGCGGTATTTCTGAGGAAGAGTACATTGATGCGGTGGTCGGCGGTTGCAGGGCCAGGGGCATCATCGGTTGCACCGGTGACGGTGTGCCGGACTTCCTTCACGAGGCTGGTTATTCAGCCATCAAGAAGAACGATGGCCTCGGTATCCCGTTCATCAAGCCGTGGGAAGGTGACGAACTGGACGAGAAGCTGGAAAAAGCCCGTGCTACCGGCTGTACGGTTTTTGGCATGGATGTGGATGCTGCCGGGCTGATGACGCTTCGGCAAATGGGCCGCCCGGTCGCGCCCAAGACCCCGGAGGAGCTTGAGAAGATCATCGCAAAGGTCCACGACTGGGGCGGCAAATTTGTTCTCAAGGGCGTCATGACGCCGGATGAGGCCAAACTCGCTGTGACCATGGGAGCCGATGGCATCGTCATTTCCAATCACGGCGGTCGTGTGCTCGATTACACCCCCGGAACCGCAGAGGTCCTCTCTGACGTGGCCGGAGCCGTCAAGGGGCAGATCGCTGTGCTGGTCGACGGTGGCGTACGCTCCGGCATTGACGTACTCAAGATGCTTGCCTTGGGTGCGGATGCGGTCATGATCGGTCGCCCGGTGTCAGTCGCTGCGGTCGGCGGGTTGCAGGAGGGCGTGGAAAAGTATTTCGAGAACGTCAAGGCGCAACTGCTTCAGGGCATGGTCCTGACCGGCTCCCAGAACATCAAGGCCATCAAGCCTTCCGTTCTTTTCGATTAAACACGAATAACCACAGGCCGTCCCTCTGCGGGGTGGCCTGTAAAGACATAATAATGCTGACAACATACCTTCTCTATATCATTCTCGGAGCGTTTGCCGGACTGCTAGCCGGGCTGCTTGGCATCGGCGGCGGACTGGTCATCGTGCCCATGCTGAACATTGCCTTTGAGTGGCAGAACTTCCCAGAGCTGCACATCCAGCATGTAGCCCTAGGCACCTCGTTGGCGACCATCATATTTACGTCGCTTTCCAGCATGCGTGCTCATCACAAGCGCGGGGCCATCAACTACACGGCGTTTTGGCGGCTGACACCCGGTATTGTTACCGGTACCTATCTCGGCGCATGGGTGGCCACTTTGCTGCCGACCATGTTTCTCAAGGCGTTCTTCGGGTTCTTCCTTTATTACGTCGCCATCCAGATGCTCATGCGCATCAAGCCCAAGAGTGTACGTGATCTACCCGGCCTGCCCGGTACGTTCGCTGCGGGTAATGGGATCGGTATCTTTTCCGCGCTGGTCGGCATTGGTGGCGGCACCTTGACCGTGCCGTTTTTGTCGTGGTGCAATCAGACCATGCATACGGCCATAGCCACGGCTGCGGCTGTCGGATTGCCCATCGCGTTGACCGGCACCGCAGGGTTTATCATCAACGGCATGGGGGTTGAGGGTATCCCCGGCCCGCATGTAGGGTATGTGTATATCCCGGCCTTTCTCGGCATTATTTCCATGAGCGTGTTAACCGCACCGCTGGGTGCGAAATTGGCGCATTCCTTGCCGGTGGACAAGTTAAAGAGAATATTCGCGATATTGTTGCTTGTGGTGGGGACAAAGATGTTGTGGAGTGCGTTTATGTGAGTGGTGGTATTGAAAACCAACAAGGGCGAACCGCTTGATTTTTTCGCTTGAAGGTTCACCTTTTGCATATGACCGGGAACGCTTGTGTTCCGTGATCTTTGCGGTGAGAGCGTCCAACACGAGGGTCTCATGCGAACGCTGAAATATCTGTTTTTTGCGATTTTCCTGACTTGTCTGCTGCCTTTGACGGTCAAGGCCGAGAAGGTCAAGAAGAACGTTTTTTATCTGAACTCCTACCACCATGGGTATCAGTGGTCGGATTTCATCCTTGATGGTGTTCGTTCAGTGTTGAATGAAAGCGAGTACAAGATCGATCTCCAGATCGAGTACATGGATGCCAAAAAGTTCAACTACGAGGATGTCACCAGCTTGCTTCTCCACCTTTACAAGGAGAAGTTCGCTGGCGAGAAGTTTGATGTGGTGATGGTCTCGGACAACGATGCCTTTGCCTTTGCCAAACAATACAGGGAGATATTGTTTCCCGGCGTTCCTCTGGTTTTTTGTGGCGTCAACGACCTGAAAAGCGATGCGCTTGATCAAGGGAATCTCACCGGTATTGTGGAGAACTTCGACCTCCCGTTGACTCTGGATGTGGCATTAAAACTTTATCCCGATAAACGGCACATGGTCGTAGTGGGCGACGAATCCACGACGGGCCTGACCATCAGGCAGCAAGTCGAGGACATGGTTTCCCAGTACAAGAACATCCTTGAAGTCGAGTACTGGTCCCATATGCCACTTGGTGCCGTGTTGGACAGGGTGGAGCTGCTGCCGCCGGATACTTTTCTTTTCTTCATTCCATACTATCAGACCCTTGGCGGCAAGTTTTACACTGCGGAAGAGGTGATGGAGGCCATTTACAGTCATTCCAGCGTACCCATCTACACTGCCTGGGAGTTCCTGCTCGGTCACGGTGCGGTGGGTGGGCGAGTTCTGTCGGGGTTTCGGCATGGTCAGGCAGCCGCTTTTATAGTTTTGCAGATCCTGGGGGGGGTGCCCGCCGACAATATCCCGGTCTTCCGCGAGCCGACAGGCGAGTATGTCTTTGACTACAACGTCATGAAAAGGCTCAGGATCAACGAAAAATTGCTACCGGAGGACAGCCGTATAATCAACACTCCCAAGGCGTTTTACGAGCTGCCAAAGGCAGTGTTCTGGACCCTTATAATCAGTTTTATCGTTGTGGTTGTGGTCATGGTTTTTCTGGTGGTGACCATGATCGAACGGCGCGAGGTGGAGCGCAAGGTCAAGGATCAGCTGGCGTTTCAGGAAACGCTCATGGATGCCATCCCCCAGCTGGTTTCATGGAAAGATGCCGGTGGGCGTTATTTGGGTGCCAATCACGCCTTTACCGAATTTTTCGGCATCCCGGAAAATATGGACATCACCGCCAGAACCACTAGGGAGCTGATGACCGACAACGAGTATGGGAAATGGGCGACCGATGCGGATATGGTTGTCATCAGCGGACAGGGGCCGCTTCGCAAGGAGCGTCGCCAACTCATGGACTCCAAAGGTCAGCCAGCCTGGGTTGAGGTGAACAAGGTTCCGGTTCTCGACCGGGCCGGACGTATCGTGGGTGTGCTCAGCACGGCGGATAACATCACCAATGAACGCAATTTGGAAATGCAACTCCTGCAAGCTCAGAAAATGGAAGCTGTCGGCACTCTTGCCGGTGGAATTGCCCATGATTTCAACAATATATTGACAGCTATTATCAATTCGACCGAGCTGGCAGTGGGCGATGTGGAGCCTGGGTCCGTGACGTACAAGGATTTGAAGAGAGTGCTCAAGGCGGCCCGGCGCGGTGGGCGTGTGGTCAAGCAAATCCTGACATTCAGCCGTCCTTCCAAGGAGGGATTCCGTGCCACTGACATCGGGGCGGCAGTGACAGAGGTGGTGGGATTGATGGAGTCGTCCATGCCCGGCAGTATCAGTGTACTTGGCCATGTGGAGCCGGACCTGGCGTGCGTGTATGCCGATCCCACCCAGATTCACCAAGTGGTCATGAACCTGTGTACCAACGCGTTTCAGGCCCTGCGCGAGACCGGTGGCATGATTGAAGTTCGTGTGGAAGAGGCTTTCTTGAGCGAGGAAGATGCCGGGATGCTCAATCTGGAACCGGGCGAGTACGTGCGTATCGGTGTGGCCGATGACGGGCCGGGCATTCCCCATGATATTACAGATAAGATTTTTGATCCGTTTTTTACTACAAAGGACAAGACTGAAGGCACCGGCCTCGGACTGGCCGTGGTGCACGGCATAGTCAAGGGGCACAAGGGGGGCATCCATGCTTTTGGCAGACCGGGTGGCGGGACGGTCTTTGAAATTTACCTGCCCAAGGGCGATGTGACCGAAGCCTCCTGTTCTCTTTCGCCCAGCCCGGTGCGTCAGGCGGGAGGCTCCATCCTGTTCGTGGAAGACGATGAGGACCAGTTGCAATCCACGCCGCGTTTGCTCAACGGCATGGGCTATTCCGTGACTGCCGTGGGTGAACCGGAAGAAGCCGCGATCATGGTTGAGAGCGCGCCGCATCGGTTTGATTTGGTCATCACTGACTTTGATATGCCGGGAATGAGTGGCACCGAGTTGGCCAAACGGCTGGCCGATGTCGCTCCGGCACTGCCGATTATTCTGGTTTCGGGCCGCGAAGATGCGACATCCGCGGCTGGCCTGTTGCCGAATATCAAAAGGGTGGTTATCAAACCCTATGACAAGAACGACCTGACCGCTGCCATCAACGGCGTATTGGAAGAGGGATAGACAATGGCGCAAATCCTGATCATTGATGATGATTTTGAAGTCTGCGAGACCATGGAAAGTTTGATCTCCAGACTATCCTACGGATGCGACTCGGCACACACCCTGGACGAGGGGCTCAGGATGGCCCGCGAGAACGACTATGACGTAATCTTTCTTGATGTCCGGCTGCCCGACGGCAATGGCCTGGATATCCTGCCTGACATTATGGCATTCCCCGATCCGCCCGAAGTCATTATTCTCACCGGCAAG
>JAFLJW010000388.1 GCA_022712815.1 Pseudodesulfovibrio sp.
CTGGAAAGCTCAACTGTATCAGGAATCCCTTCTGGACCCCGATGCAGTTTCGCCAGTTGGTGCGCGGGGACTCGCTCAGTTCATGCCTGGAACATGGGCGGATATTTCAAAACAACTCGGATTCGGGTTGGTTTCTCCTCATGTCGCAAGATATTCTATTTTTGCCGGTGCGTACTACATGGCAAAGCTTCGGCGCGGATGGTCAAGCCCTCGACCGGAAGAAGATCGGTGGGATTTGGCCCGTGCCAGTTACAACGCAGGATTCGGTAATTTGCTTAAAGCTCAAAAAGAAGCGGGAGGGGCGGTCCTCTACGCCGACATCATCAAGGCCCTGCCTCAGGTGACTGGTCGTCATTCCAAGGAAACCGTCACATACGTCAAAAGAATCCATCGTTGGTACAGGAGGCTCAAATGTGGTCTTCGTTGATATCCATGGCAACCGGTCTGTTCGGTGGATCGTCATTGTTAAAGTACATCGGTATCATGTTCGTCGTCCTGCTCGTGGTCGTGGCCTTCGCGTTTCTCATGTGGGATCGAGCGGAAAAGCAGGCCGAGATTGAGCGTACCCGCGCCGAACTCCTTGTAACTCAGGCGGCCTACAGTTCCGCCAGAGCTTCAATCAATGAACTCAAGGCTACTATTGCGTCCAAAGATGAGGCCCTTGCTCAACGTGAGCAGGCGATAAACACCATCAACGCCGACCGTGAGGCTTTGCGCCTCCGTTGGCAGGAGGCACTCCGAAATGAACCGGATACTCGCAATTGGGCTGATACTCCTCTGCCTGATTCTGTTTGCGGCCTGCTCCAGTAAACCCCGCGTTGTGACCATGACTGAGGTTGTCCGTGTGAAACCACCGAGTCACCTCATGGAACCAACACCGGAACCTGATTGTAGCCAAGCCAGAACAAACGGCGATTTGGTCCAGTGCATCGTTGACTACCGAGCTGCGCTTCGCAGGAGCAATGCAGACAAGGTGGCGATGGCACAAAGTGTCGGGAGAATTGGAAAATGATGGGCGTGGAAGAACTTGATGTACGGGATTTACTTATTCGTATCGACGAACGAGTGAAAGCCGTTCAGGAGGATATTCGTGAAATCAACAAAATGCGCAAGTGTTCCACTCATGCCGAAAAGCTCAAGACATTGGAGCGCACGGTGTGGGGGTGCATAGCGATAGTGGGCACCATTTCGATTCGAATTTTGTACGAGACTTTTAAGTAGACGGTGATTTCAACCTGAAACCCTGCGGCGGGTACTGGCCATTCCCGCCGATAATGCCAGGTTCGGCAATAAGCCCTGGCGGAACGGACAAGTCAGTCTAGCACCGGGTGGCACCGGAAGGCGAAGAGGGGTGACGCCCCTGGCTGACCATATCGCAGGGCATATGGATAATTATCATAGCCGGAACAACCAGAGCCATACACATGGCCCTGTCGTAATTAGGGGAACTGTCATCATGGCGATGAATGTATGGGATCATTTTGGAAACACAGTCAGCCGCGATCTTCTTGATATGTGTATCGGGACAAGATTGGGGGGCGGACTCAGCCGTGAGGTGTTTTCTTTTGGGCCTGATCCTTCGTTGGTCATCAAGATTGAAACCGAAGCTGGACACTTCCAGAACATTATAGAGTGGCACACTTGGGAACGTATTGAACGGACTCGAACTGCGAAGTGGTTCGCACCGTGTGTCAGGATCAGCGACGACGGCAAAATCTTGCTCATGAAGCGGACACAACCGCTTGGGTGGGAAGGTAGGCCCAATGTGATGCCTCGGTTTTTTACTGATTTCAAATTAACAAATTTTGGCACCATCGACGGTCAGGTCGTTGCTCATGACTACGGCATTCATTTGCTGATGGAAGAAGGGATGAAATGTCAGTTAGTCAAATCTGATTGGTGGCAATCTGGGGACGCGAGATAGGCATGGCGAAGAAGGCAGTAAAGCTCACGGGTAAGCAGAAAAGGTTCATTCAGGAATACCTTGTGGATCTGAACGCGACACGTGCAGCAAAAGATGCTGGTTACTCTGAGAAGACTGCTTATCGCACAGGCGCAGACAACCTCAGAAAACCTCAAATTGCAGATGCCATTGATAAAGCCATGCAAAAACGTGGGGAACGTACTGAGATTAATCAGGATTATGTTGTAAATACGATTGTCGAGACAATTGAGCGGTGTAAACAGGCAAAACCTGTAGTCGGGCGCAACGGGCAACCTCTCATGGTTGAGCAGAAAGACGGAACAATGGCCTTTGCCTACACCTTTGAACCGAACGCGATCCTAAAAGGGACAGACCAACTCGGCAAGCACCTGGGGATGTTCGTCACCAAACATGAAGTGACCGGAAAAAACGGCGAAGCAATAGTTTTCAAGTCTGTGATCGAACGAATTTGGGCGAAGAACGAAGCGGAAAAGGCAGATGATGAGTAGCAATCTGGAAATAAGCCAAGCCGAATTGAACGAGCGGCTGTATGAGTGCCTGTCCGACAAGGAGTGGAGGTTGAAGAACCTCTACGCCATCACGGACAAGAACGCTCGGCATATTCCGTTTGTACCCAATTGGGCGCAAGAGGACTTCTACGAGGTCAGGCATTTCCTTTCGCTCATTCTCAAGGCTCGGCAGCTTGGGTTCACTACCGGCGTTGATATCGACATGCTGGACGATTGCCTGTTCATTTCCAATCTCCGCTGCGGCATCATCGCGCACAATCTGAAGGATGCTCAGACGATCTTTGAGGACAAGATCAAATATGCCTACGACAATCTTGATGATGACCTGAAGGCTGCTATTCCTCTCCTGAAAGACACGGACATGACGCTCAAGTTTGCCAATGGTTCGTCCATTTCAGTGTCCACTTCTTTTCGGTCAGGCACATTGCAGCGTCTTCATATCTCCGAGTTCGCCAAAATCTGCGCGAAGTACCCGCATCGAGCCAAGGAAATTATCACCGGAGCAATTCAGGCCGTCACAAAGGGCCAGTATGTCACCATTGAATCCACGGCTGAAGGCAGGAGCGGCAAGTTTTGGGAGATGTGCAAGGAAGCCATGGACAGGCTGCTTGCTGGCCTTGGTTTTGGTCCTCTCGATTTCAAATTGTTCTTTTACGCCTGGTGGGAGCATCCGAAATACATCCTGACTGATGCTGAAGCAAAAGAGTCTGGTATAGTCTTCACTCCAAAGGACAAGGAATACTTCGAGCAGGTCGAAGACGAGTGCAAGACCAATCTCTCTTACGGTCAACGTGCATGGTACATCGCAAAGAGGCGGCTTTTGGGCGAAGACATCAAGCAAGAGTTCCCATCTACCGTTGACGAAGCCTTTGAAGCAACCATCCAGGGCGCGTACTTCTCCGAGCAATTCAAGAAAATCCGCAGGGAAGGCCGTATCTGTGCCGTTCCTGTTCTCGATTCCATTCCGGTCAACACTTATTGGGACCTTGGCATGAACGATCTGAACACGATCTGGTTTGTGCAGACTGTAGGCCGGGAACGTCACGTTATTGACTATCACGAAGCCAGCGGGGAAGGATTTGCCTATTATGCGCAAGTCCTCGACGACAAAGGCTACCGATATGGTGAACACCATGGCCCGCACGATATCAAAGTGCGAGAACTCGGTACTGGCAAGTCCCGGAAGGAACGCGCCCTCGAACTCGGAATAGCCTTTGAAACCGTCCCCCGCATTGAGAACAAACTCGATTCAATCGAAGCGGCCAGAACCGTACTCGGTGAATGTTGGTTCGACGAAGAGCGGACCGGTGACGGGGTTATCCATTTGGAAAACTACCGCAAGGAATGGAATGACAACCTCGGAACATACAGGTCGCGTCCGCTCCACGACAAGCATGCCAATGGTGCCGATGGTTTTCAGACCTTTGCGACAGCCGTGAAGGACGATCAATACGGTGGCAGGGCATGGACAAAGCCGGTTCAGAAAAGGAGAGGGTGGGCATAGATGGGCATTATTAATGTGGTCAGCAACACCGAGTTGATTGAGCGCGAAGAAGAAGCTTTCCGCAAAGCCTCCGAAGACAGGCAGGCGCAGGCGCACATTTTGGGTCTGGCTGCCTATGTCCGCTCATGTTGGAACTCGGCGCGGGAAGCCAAGGCCAAGATTGAAGAACAGATGCTTAGGTGTTTGCGTGCGAAGCTCGGCAAGTATGACCCCGCCAAACTCGTGCAGATTGAGGAGTATGGGCAGTCCCCCATCTACATGATGCTCATTGCGGAAAAATGCTTTCATGCTGAATCATGGATTGAAGACATCCTCAACCCGACAGACGATCATCCATGGGGAGTTGACCCTACGAAAGTGCCAGAACTCTCGCCGGAACAAATGCAGGAAGTTGATGAGAAGTTCCGTTCAAAGGTCTTTGGCTTGGCCATGGAACAGATTCAGGAATCTGCCCTTGCAGAATTTCAGGCCAGCGGCGTTCAGCCCGACATGAATGCACTACAGCAGGAAGTCCGGACACTCGCAGCAGAGCTTTACGAGCAGAACAAAGGCATTACCGAAGAGTATGCCGCTTTTGCCAAGTCTAAAGCGCAAGCTGAGGCAAAGAAAGCTGACGCTGAAATTGAAGCAATTCTTGCCGATGAGTTGGAAGAGGCTGAATGGCAAGAGGCTCTGGCCCAGGCGTTGCCCGATATCGTTGGGAGCAAGGCCGGGTTCGTCAAGGGGCCGGTCCTCAAACGCAAAAAGGTTATGACGTGGGGCAAAGGCCCGAATGGTGAAAGTGTTCCGGTCATGGAATACAAGATCGTGAAGGAATTTACCTCGCCGTCTCCGTTCGATATTTATTCGGCTCCTGATTCTTCCGGCATTGGTGATGGGTATTTGTGTGAAGTTCACCGGATGACGCGCAAAAATTTGTACAATTTGATCGGTGTGAAGGGCTACGATGAACAAGCTATTCGAAGCGTGCTTGACGATTACGGACGCGGCGGGCTGCGTGATTGGTTGTACCTCTATAATCAGCAACAGCGTGAAGAGTTGGAAGGCCGCGATACCAGCCGTATTGGTGGACCTGATACTAAAATTGAAGCTATTCAGTTTTGGGGCTCTGTCCAAGGCAAGCACCTGATTGAGTTTGGTATCTCTGCTGATCGTGTCCCCGATAGACAACAGGAATACGATGCTGAAATCTGGCTGATTGGCAATTACGTTATCAAGGCCGAGCTCAATGCTGATCCGCTTGGCAAGCCTCCATATTTCAAGGCGAGTTTTCGTGAAATCAAAGGCTCTTTTTGGGGCCTTGGCTTACCGGAAGTTCTTTTTGACATCCAAGATGTAATCAATTCAACGGCCAGAGCATTGCTCGATAACATGGCTCTCGGTTCCGGCGTGCAGGTTGGTGTTGATGTTGGAGCAATGCCGCCGGGCGAAACTATTACCGAGATGTTTCCCCGCAAGATTTGGCAGTTTGACCTTGGTAAAAATCCTCAAGGCAATCGTACACCTATTTGGTTTTTCCAGCCCAAAATTCTCGCTGGCGAACTGATGAAGGTCTACAAAGATTTTTCGGAGGAAGCTGACCTGAAATCCGGCGTTCCGAAGTATTCTTACGGTGCTGGCGGTACAGGCGGAGCTCTTTCGACCGTTGGTGGCATGTCCATGATGATGAACGCGGCAGCGCGGGGCATCAAGAAAGTCATTCGCAACATTGACCGGGGCATAATCGTTGGTTCCGTCAAGCGTACTTGGCGTTGGCTCATGCTGTACGATCAGCGTCCTGAACTTCGCAAGGGCGACATCAAACTGGTGGCCATGGGCTCCAATGCTTTGATGGCACGTGAACACCAGACTGTCAGGCGCAACGAGTTCCTGCAAACGGTCATGTCCGCACCGGTCCTTTCCATTATTCAGGAAACTGGCCTTACCGAAATATTGCGGCCCATGCTGCGTGATCTTGGCTACGAAGTGGACAAGATTATTCCAAGCACATTCGAACTGTCTCAAAAGCCTGTGCAGGAATTTCTTCCTCCTGGTGGAGCCCAACAGCTTCCACAGGGAACAGAAGTTGACGCTGCGGGTAATCCCGCGGGTGGTCAAGATCAGGCCATGGCAAACCCACAAGGAGGAATGTAAATGAATTCCCTGCATATTCTCAATGCCAAAGTCGTGAAAGACGGCACGTTGCGCGAGTCTGTTCATTTACAGAACCGCGTTCAGTGCATGGACAACGTCAAGAAAATTATTGGCGAGCTTCGTGAGGAGCTTGTTTCCAGCCTTACAATCTCGAACACAGACAACGAAATCAAACGCCTTCAAGGTGCGATTCAGGGTTTTGAAGATTTGGGATCGATTCTGGATGCAGCCCAAGAGCTTTTGAACGCAGGAGAGAGGTCGTAATGAATCTGTATGGAATCCGTCTTGATGGCGGGTACGAATAAAGGTGGCCCCTGAGTAACAAGTACCCAAGGGCCGTTGGTGAAGGCTGATAACAGCCGACACGGTGTAGGAACCTGTCACGTTATCAATACCTCCCATCAACGCGCAAGCGGATATTTGTCTCAGCCAAAACACCTTGGTGAATACCGGGCAAGGGTCTGTCCGGCTCCCAGGAGGATTTGTTGATGTCGAAAGACGAATATGCAGGACTGCCAGCCCAAGTACGGAAAGAAGCCGAGGAAGCTGACCGTATGCAAGCTGAAATGTCCGGCGCAGGGAAGACCCCTGGAACACCTGACGATGTTCAGGCTCCTGATGGTGCGGCTCCCGTCAATGCCAATGAGAACCCCGATGGTTTCGGTCAGAACGTCAAAGGAACACCGGAAAAAACTCCGGCTCCTGCCGACGATTTTGAGCAGAAATACAAGGTTCTTCGCGGCAAGTACGACAAGGAAGTCCCTGAACTGAATGTGAAAGTTCGCGGAATGCACGTCGAGAATACCGAACTCAGGGACCGCAACGCGGCCCTTGAACAGGCTCTCTCTGCACGTTCGCAGGACAACAGCAATCAGAACAGTGGCGACCAGTCGTCTGAGTCCGGCAACCCCGGACTCAATCCCGGTGACTTTGCGGAGTACGGACAAGAATTCGTACAGATGGCGGAAGAGAACAAGACTCTCAGGAATGATCTGAACGCGATGAAAGGTCAGGTGAAAGCCGTGGCCGAGACATCGCAGAAGACTGCCAAAAAAGAGTTCACATCCAACCTGACCGGCTTGAAAGCTGATTGGGCTGCCATCGATGCTGATCCAGCCTTTGATAACTGGCTCTATGAGACAGGTAAAAAGGAGAACTACACTTCTGCCGCCTCTCAAAACAATGCGCAGGAGATTGTGGATATCATGGATCTTTATCTCGCACGCACCGGGAAGACCTACGGCAAGAAGCCGCCAGCATCTCGGAGTGATGACCCTGCCCCCATTCCTGCCAATGTGCCTGATATCGAATCCCAAGTCGCACCGGATACAACCGGATCGGCTCAGGGAAGCGGAGAAGAGGAACAGCAGACCTACTGGAAGGCCGCAGACGTAAGCTTGTTCTTCGACAAGTACGCTTTGCAGTCCTACCCGTTCCAAGTGGGCGAACTTGTGGTCAACAACCCCGAAGAAGCTGCGCGTATCGATAACGATATTACACGCGCCAATAAAGAGAATCGGATCATTGGCTAGACCTATGCCGAAACTCCAGGTGTGAGGGAGATAAACCATGGCTGGTTATCCTGTAGCAGACGGTGTGCCGTCTCATCACGGCAATTACACCCCGACTTTGTTCAGCAAGAAATTGCTGGTCAAATTTTATCTTGCAACCGTGTTTGGCAGAATTGCCAACACTGATTACGAGGGCGAAATCAAGGATATGGGCGACACCGTCGAAATTCGCACGGTTCCCGATGTCGCTATCCGCGACTACACGAAGGGTATGAACCTTCAGTATGACAATCAAAACCCCGACACCGTGACCCTGAACATCGACAAGGGCAAATATTACGGTGTCAACATCTCGGATGTGGACCGAATCCAGTCCGATATCGCATTCCAGGAAAAATGGGCGGCTGATGCTGGTGAGCAGTTGAAGATCGAAGTTGATGGGGACATTCTCACCGGCATGATCGATACTGCTACCGCCACCTACAACCGTGGCGCAACCGCTGGCAAGATCAGTGCAAATGTCAACCTTGGTGTGACCGGCAGCCCGGTCGCTCTCTCCAAGGCAAACATTATCGATTTTATCGTGAGCATGGGCCAGGTGCTTGATGAACAGAACATTCCTGAGTCTGACCGTTGGCTTGTAATGCCTGCATGGGCTTGCGCCCGTATCAAGACTTCCGAACTCAAGGACGCTTCCTTGAGCGGAGATGGTAAGTCCATACTGCGTAATGGCCGTATCGGTATCATCAACAACTTTGAAATCTTCATGTCCAACAACCTGCCGCACGTCACCGACACTAACGAATGCTTCTATCCCTATGCTGGTCACAAGTCCGGCCTGACCTTCGCATCGCAGTTCATCAAGAACGAGATGCTGAAGAACCCCACGGACTTTGGCGACCTCATGCGTGGTTTGCAGGTCTTTGGTTACAAAGTCGTGAAACCTGAAGCCATCGTTCAGGCGTACGTCAAGGCTGCGTAATCGACGATTAACTAATTAACCGGGGAGAGCGGGTTTTCCGCTCTCCTTATTGGAGACTAAAATGCCCAAGACTGAACACATGATTACCCCTGACGGTGATTTGCACGTCTACAACGCACGCATTGCCGAATACAATGGTTGGCTCAAAGCAACTCCCGCAGAGGTAAAAGCCCACTTTGAAGCGCATCTTGTGGTTGTTGAGGACGAAAATCCTGAACTGCCGGAAGAAGCGCAGGAAAGCGGGGATGAAGAACTGACCACTGCAAACGCCAGGATCAAGGAATTGGAAGAAAAACTGGCAAGAAAAGACATCGGCACCGCTTCTGCACTTCCTGTGCAGAGCAAGCCTGCCTCCAACGACGAAAACGATTCTCAGGAAACTGGAGGGGAAGAAGAAAAAAACGATCCCGACACCTGCGAAACCCTGGGAGAAGCCGTTGCCACGGTCAATTCCATGACCAGCAACGAGTGCGATGCTTATGCCTCCAAGCTCGGCATGGAACCCTTCGGTTCTCGAGTCAAGGTTGGCGACAAGCAGGACACTATTATCACCAAGATGGAAGAACTCGCGGCTGCCGCAAAGTAAGCCCATATCAGAGAGGGGGATAGGGAGAGAACATGATAGCCAGCGAAGTGATTTACGAAGTCCTGACAGATTTGCAGGAAAGTGATCCAGAGAACCCGGTCAGGTGGAGCCACGTCAAGATGATGGTTTTTTTGACCGGTGCCATGCGTCAGATTGTCCTTATGCGGCCTGACGCAAACTCTGTCACTGAGCCTTTTAAATTGGCTGAGGACAAAACCAAGCAGACCATACCGACCGAAGCCAGCCAGTTCCTTGGTATTGTCCGTAATATGGGTGCTGACGGGGAAACTCCAGGCACTCCGGTGACTGTCGTAGATCGTGATTCGCTGGATGCGGTGAATTCAGCCTGGCATACGGACGATGTCGATATGGCCATTGACCACTACACGTTCAATGAGAAGATTCCCGATGTCTTTTTCGTGACTCCGCGCCCGGGCGCAGATGTTTATGTCGAGATTGAATACTCCAAGCCGCCTACAAAGGTGACGGCCTTGGACGATGTTCTTGATCTCGGAGATGTTTGGGCAGAGCCGATCCGTGAATACATGATGCACCGGGCCTTTTCTGGCAACAAATCGTCTCAGGCCGATTTGATAAAGGGCAAAGAGCATCTGTCCCAATTCTATTTGTTGTTGGGTGAGGAGTCGAAAGCACGCCTAGTGTTCTCTCCCAATGCGGATAATGGAGGCAACGTATAGCCATGACAATCATATTCGTTTCCTTGCGGGAGTTCCTTCCCCAAGTCCAACATGCCGTCCATAAATGCCCGATTATTTCGATGATTAATGCACTCCGCGAGGCTGCAATTGAGTTTTGCAAGGAAACGAAGGTCTGGAAACAGTCGGATATCCTGATTGCAACCGTGGCCGGGACCGCAGCCTACGAGATTGTACCGCCTGAAAAGACAGATGTGAGTTCAATTGTCATGGTGAAACACGATGGACAGAAACTCAATCCTTTGTCGGCGGATATGATGGATCGGCAAGCTTCTGCATCCGGCACACCTCGGTATTTCACATTTGAGGAACCGTTGACGCTGAACTTCGCACCGACACCGGATACCAGCGCGGTGGATATCATCTCAGTCAAGGTAGCTTTGCAGCCTGTGTACAACGCCACGGAAGTGCCTGCGTTCCTGCTTGCCAGGTACAAGGGCGCGATTGTCGCAAAGGCAAAGTCTATTTTGATGATGATCCCCGACAAAGCTTGGACCGACTACCAACTGGCCGCAGCTAATAATGCACAGTTCAAGCAGGAAATGTATGCCATCAAAATTTCTGTGGAGAAGGGCGGGACAACTAAGTCTTTGCGCGTCAAACACCGGAAATTTATCTAAGAGAGGGAAGTTATGGGCCAGACACAACTTGCAAACCGTGCGCGGACTTTGTTGCTTTTGGGAATTGATGCTGTTGAGACAGAAGTACGCATACTAGCCGGTGATGCTGGTTTGTTTCCTGCTTTGGAAATCAGTGGTGACAATTTTTACGCGGCTATCGTCGATGTTTCCAACAACCTTGAGTATGTCAAAATTACGGCCAGGGCAGAGAACGTCCTGACGGTTGTTCGCGGAGTTGGTGGAACAACCGCACGTGTTTTTTCGGCTGGATCGAGGCTTGAACTGCGAATCATCGACGAAGCGTGGCGAAACCTTGCTGACAACCCTTGGCATAGGCCGAAGGACAGTGCAGGGGGTGTTGTCTCACCTGTATTGGTTGATGATACCCATTTTTATGTAGCAGGTGAGTTCTCTGAGTTCTTTCATGCTCAAAGGGCATTGAATATTGCACAGACTGCCAGCGGATATGGTGTTGTTGATTCATCTTCGTATGATGAGGATATGGACCGGACAACGGTCACCGTCTCCGAAGTTGCCCTTGATGCAGGTCTTACATTGGTAGAAGTGGGGATAGATATTAACTCTGTACCCACGCCCTATGTTGAAGACCCTACAATCCTTAAAAGTTCTGATATTGGGGAGACCGTAGAGCCTGCCAATGCCGATATCCTCAAAACCGACACTTCGGACCTTCTCCAAGCCGTGTACGGCGACGAAGCGCA
>JAFLJW010000127.1 GCA_022712815.1 Pseudodesulfovibrio sp.
GGCCTGGGGACAGGCTTCGTACACCGACTTCCTGCGGTTCACCAAAGAGATGGAAATTCTGGAAGACGGAGCATGCATGACTTTCGGTAGCGCGGTCATGGCCCCGGAGATTTTTTTGAAAGCCTTGTCCATGGTCCGAAATGTGGCCCGGCAAAAAGACGAAGAGATTCGGCATTTCGCCACACTGGTCTGTGATCTGGCCGACCTGCCTGATGAATTTCAGCTTGAGGCCAAGCGTGGCTCGGCAGAGTATTACTTTCGTCCATGGAAGACCCTGCTGGTGCGCACCGTGGCCGATGGCGGCGAGAGTTTTTACGTCAAGGGGTCCCATGCCGAGACTATCCCGGCCCTGTGGACGGCCTTGACCAAATGATACCAAGGAGTTGAAAAGAATGAGCGATATCAAGACAATCTACATCACGGGCGGCGGTGGATACGTGGGCAGCGCACTGGTTCCGGCCCTGCTGAAAAAAGGATATGAAGTCCGCGTCCTCGACCTGTTCATGTATGGTGAAGACGTTTTCGATACCATCGAAGATCGATCCGGCCTGACCGTTATCAAGGGTGATCTGCGAGATGCGTCGTTGCTTGAGAAGACCATCCCCGGCTCGGATGCGGTCATCCACCTGGCCTGTATCTCCAATGATCCAAGCTATGAGCTGGACCCGTCCCTTGCCAAGTCCATCAACTACGATGCCTTCATGCCTCTGGTCGATATTTCCAAGGCTGTCGGGGTCAAGCGGTTCATCTACGCCTCAAGCTCCAGCGTCTACGGCATCAAGGACGATCCCGAAGTGACCGAGGATTTGCCGCTCGAACCGCTCACCGACTACTCGAAATACAAGGCCCTTTGTGAGGAATACCTGAACGGTCAGGCCAGCGATACATTCATTGCCACGACCATCAGACCGTCCACGGTCTGCGGCTATGCCCCGCGCCTGCGGCTGGACCTGACGGTCAACATCCTGACCAACCACGCCATCAACAATGGGGTGATAACGGTCTTCGGCGGCCAGCAGAAGCGGCCCAACCTGCACATCAAGGACATGGTTGATGTCTACCTGTTCATGCTGGGGCAGCCAGCGGACAAGATTCAGCAGAAAATCTACAATGTCGGCTACGAGAATTTCAAGGTTATGGAAATCGCGGAAAAAGTGAAGGCGACTCTGGACGCAGACGTGGAGATCAAGGTCACGCCCACCGATGACAACCGGTCCTATCATGTCAATTCCGACAAGATCAAAAACGAGCTTGGATTCGTCCCCAAATATACCATTGAAGATGCGATCATGGAACTCAAGGAAGCCTTTGACAAAGGACTGATTCCCGACCCCATGGATGACATCAAGTATTTCAATATCAAGCTGATGCAGGACATCAAGCTGAAATAATTGGAGAGTCAGATGAAAGAAGCGGTACGCACCGCCCATGACAAGGCACTCGGTGCGCCTCTGGATGAACGTTCCCGCCAACTTCGGCGTGAACTCGTTTCGATCCTGACTGCCTCGCGCCGGGGGCATCTCGGCGCATCGGCCAGCCTGATCGAGATCATGCGGGTGCTTTACGACGATATTTTGCGGTTCGATGCCGGTAATCCGGCCAGTTCCGACCGCGACCGGTTCATCCTGAGCAAGGGGCATAGCTGTCTGGCACAATACCTTTTGCTGGCGGACAAGGGGTTTTTCCCCAAAGAGGATTTGACGAGTTTCTGCGCCGATTGCGGTATGCTTGGCGGCCATCCCTGCGCCACCAAGATTCCGGGTGTCGAGGTCTCGACCGGCGCACTTGGCCACGGCCTGCCCGTGGGGGTAGGTATGGCTCTGGCTCTCAGGGCTACAGGCAATCCGGCACGGGTTTTCGTGGTCATGGGCGATGGCGAATGCAACGAGGGGTCGGTCTGGGAAGCAGCTATGAGTGCGTCCAAGCACGGCCTTTCAAGCCTCGTCGCCATGGTGGATTACAACAAATACCAATCTTACGGCGAGACCGCTGAGATTCAGGAGCTTGAGCCGTTTGCAGATAAGTGGGAGAGCTTCGGTTTCAGCGTGCGCGAGGTCAACGGGCATGATGAGAATGAGCTGCGCGAAACCTTGCGGGCAATTCCTTTTGCACCGGGCAAGCCATCAATCATTATCTGCCACACGGTCAAGGGCAAGGGGTTTCCCTTTGCCGAGAATAATTTGAACTGGCATCACAAGAGCAATCTCAGTGATGAAAACCTTGAAGCCATGCTTGCAGTATTGGAGTAATCAAATGATAAAATCCGCCATGGACGCAGTGTCCAACAGGTTCATCTACAATT
Source organism: Pseudodesulfovibrio sp. (assembly GCA_022712815.1). Lineage (GTDB taxonomy): Bacteria > Desulfobacterota > Desulfovibrionia > Desulfovibrionales > Desulfovibrionaceae > Pseudodesulfovibrio. The sequence goes on from JAFLJW010000127.1 coordinate 2,303, forward strand.
TTCAGGAAACAGTACCATTTACTAGTGCCATCCTTTTCGGAGCCGGTGGGCGAGGTATGTCTGCATTGCAGTTTTTCCGGGACAGAGGGGTCGATGTGCTCTTCTTCGTGGACAACGGACAGGCAAAATGGGGTACTGAATTCATGGGGCTTGAGGTCAAGTCGCCAGAGAGCCTGCTGGAGAACAAAGGCATACCCGTGGTTGTGGCGAGCAACCAGTACGAAGAGATCGTTGCCCAGCTTCGCCGGATGGGTATTGAAAAATATTTCTATAACTTCCGTGGTATAAGCAGCAATTACAGGAACGATTTGATTGAGAGAAATATGGATGCCATCGACCGTATATACACTTCGTTGGCCGATGATCAATCCCGCCAATGCTATGCAGCAATAATCAAGATGTTTCGTGAAGGAGATGAGGGGTATATTCGTTCCTGTGATTATCCCATTTACGCGCACCCAGAGGTCCAGCCTCGTCCAGGTGACGTCATTGCCGATGTGGGGGCCTTTGACGGTGACACAGCCTTTGTTTTTGACGAGCAGTGCGGCAACGACTGCACCGTGTACTGCTTTGAGCCTTCGTCGGAAAATTATGACGCCCTGCTCAAGAATATTTATCAAAAAGGAGTGGAAGACCGCATCATTCCCGTGAAGCTCGGCCTGTGGGATTCCATGGAGGAACTGTCGTTTTGCATGAATGCGGGCGAGCCGACATCCAACAGTATCGGCCATGGCGACGCGACTATTTTTTCCATTGAGTTGGATCGGTTCGCAGCCCAGAAGGATATTCGTATAAATTTCATCAAAATGGATATCGAAGGAGCTGAACCCAATGCCTTGAGAGGCGCGGCAGAAACGATCAAACGCGACAGGCCAGCTCTCCAAATCTGCCTGTATCACTCTCCGGAACATCTGTGGGAGATTCCCGAGTTCATCAAGTCGCTGGTGCCTGAATACACATTCTACATTGGCCACCACAGCATCTCTCGGGGAGAGACAGTGCTGTACGCAACATGTGAGGACTGATCGGGATATGCGCTGCATCGTGTGCAAGAAATCGTTGGTCAGGCTCATTGAAGCCTATGCGTCTCTGCCCCGGGTGGGGTCGGACAGCCGACCGTTGCCTTCTGGCGGCAGACTGGGACAATGCGAAGGATGCGGTGCGGTGCAAAAGCCGGTGGACGACAAATTTCAGGCCGAATGTGAAGCCATTTATTCGTCTTACGTCATGTACGCCCAATCCTCTGACGGAGCCGAACCAAAGATTTTCGATGATGCTCCGTGCGGACGGTCCACACGGTTGGTCGAGGTGATTTCAAGCGAGATCGGACTTGGCGCAACGGGTAGTCTCCTGGACGTGGGGTGCGGGAACGGTAATCTGCTGAGAGCCTTCGGTTCTGCCTGCCCCGCGTGGTCGTTGGCCGGACTGGAACTGGACGACCGGCACCGCGTGGCCGTGGAAGCTATCTGCGGCGGCGGTTCTCTGCTGACCGGAGAGCTTGCAAAGGTGGAAGGTCGGTTTGATGTTGTCGTTGCCATGCACGTTCTGGAACACCTGACAGAGCCGGTTGAATTTTTGTGTCAGGTGAAAGAAAAGCTTGTGGCCGAAGGTGTCGTGGTTATTCAACTCCCGCTGTGGAGAAAGAATCCTTTCGACCTCATTGTGGCGGATCATAGCCTTCATTTTGATATCCCTACGCTCTTGCGTGTGGTGGCGGATGCGGGCTTCAAGCCGGTGTTCGTGTCCGGGAAGGTGGTACCTCGTGAGCTGGTCATCATTGCTCGCGCAGGTCATGGGGAGGCCCCGAAACCAGATTTTTCGGTCGACAGTCTCGGCAAGGCTGTCGGCTGGCTCGAAGCAGTCAGGGACGAGGCTAGTCGTGCAATGGGCGTCGTGGGCAAAGAGAATTTTGGTATTTACGGAACAGGAAATGCGGCCATGTGGTTGACCGAAACTCTTGGCACCGTCGGATTTTATGTTGATGATGATCCGTCGCGTCAGGGGAAGAATGTCATGACCGGGTGTCCGGTCTACGGTCCGGATACGATACCCGCCGGGGCAACCGTTGCCATCTGTCTGCCGCCGGAGTTATCCGGGCAGGTCTTTGAACGCTTGCGGACGCTGCCAGTGAACTGGCTGCCGACCCCGCCATTGGAGATATAGTCATGTCCCATGAACTCTGGATGGAAGTGATGGACGGGCTTGATGAAGAGTCCCTTGAATTGTCCAAGTATTTTACTCATCAGTTGCTGCATAATCCCAGGCATCTGCTTTTCACCCTGTCGCGTTACAAGGCGGCCGCCAAGATGCTGCCTCGGTATCGTGACTGCGCGGTGCTGGAACTGGGTTGTAACGAAGGGCTGGGGACACTCATTCTGGCCGAGAACGCTACCAGTGTCATGGGTGTGGATTTTGATCAGGCGGGCATCGAGTGGGCACAGAAGAATTTGAAAAACGACAAACTTTCATTTGTCAGCGATGATTTTCTCGGTAAAGAGTACGGCTCCCACGATGCCGTCATCAGCTTGGATGTCATCGAGCATATTTCCCCGGATGAGGAAGCTCGGTTCTTTGCCACGGTCATGGATAATATCGCACCAGATGGTATCTGTGTCATTGGAACGCCCAATGACACCGCGTCCGCGTATGCCTCGCCCGAAAGCCAGAAGGGCCATATCAACATGTACACGGCTGAGCGGCTGTACAAGGCTGCCAGTATCTATTTCAACAATGTGTTTTTTTTCGGAATGAATGACGAAGTTCTGCATACCGGATTCGATCCCATGTGCCATTATCTTATGGTGCTGGCCTGCAATCCGCGATGAATATTGGAGTGTGAATGCGAAAGAAATGTCTGCAAATGGTCCATGAACTCGCCCGCAAGGACGAGCGCGTTTTCTTTGTCGGGTCTGACCTCGGTTTTGGCACATTAAAGGAGATGCAGGACGAATTCCCGGACCGGTTCATCATGGAAGGCATCAGTGAGCAGAACACCGTGGGGCTGGCTGCGGGACTGGCCCTTGAGGGCAAGATTCCTTACGTCAACACCATCGCGACCTTCATTGTGCGCCGTGCTTTTGAACAAGTCGCCATGGACGCCTGTCTGCACGACCTGCCCCTGCGGCTGATCGGCAACGGAGGCGGGCTGGTCTATGCCCCGCTTGGGTCCACCCATCTGGCTGTGGAAGATATCGCGCTCATGCGGGCCTTGCCCAACATGACCATCGTCTGCCCGGCTGATGCCGAGGAGATGGAGCGGTTCATGGAAACCACACTCGATTGGCCGCATCCCATCTACATCCGGCTTGCCAAGGGATACGACCCCATCGTCACTGATCCGTCTCATGGATTCGAGATAGGCAAGGCGTATTCATATGGCGAGGGAAGCGATGCTCTGCTCGTCACCACCGGCGTGGGGTTGCGGTTTTGCAAGGATGCGGTCGAGCTGTTGAAACAGGACGGTGTCAATGCATCCATTCTCTATATGCCCACGGTCAAGCCTCTTGATGAGGAATCCTTGTGCGAAGCTGCATCCAAGGTCAAGGTCGTGGTCAGCGTGGAAGAGCATACCATTATCGGCGGCCTTGGCAGCGCAGTTGCCGAGACGCTCATGGAAGCCGGGCAGGGCGGGGTAAAATTCAAGCGCATCGGCGTGCCGGACATTTTTCCCGACCACTATGGCACGCAGCATAAAATAATGGAACGCTACGGCATCTGGCCAGACGGCATCGCTGGTAGGGTCAAAGAACTTTTGGGATAAGGGATATATATGGGCCTGCTTTACACCAAGATGAAGATTTTCCATTATCAGGAGAAACTTGATTCCCTGCCCATGGGCGGAGAGATCAAGGCTCCGCTCCATATTCGCATCAAGCCAACCAATATTTGCAACCATAATTGCGGGTATTGTGCCTACCGGGCGGACAATCTTCAGCTCGGTCAGGACATGGACAAGACCGACTTCATCCCGCAGGCAAAGATGGCTGAGATTGTCGAGGACCTGATCGAAATGAAGGTCGGGGCGGT
>JAFLJW010000128.1 GCA_022712815.1 Pseudodesulfovibrio sp.
CAGCCGCGTTACCGTTGGCATCATGTATATCCTCAAGTTGCACCATCTGGTTGACGAGAAGATTCATGCCCGGTCCACCGGTCCTTACTCGCTTGTCACGCAGCAGCCCCTGGGTGGTAAAGCCCAGTTTGGTGGCCAGCGTCTGGGTGAGATGGAAGTCTGGGCTCTCGAAGCCTACGGCGCCGCCTATCTTCTGCAGGAGTTCCTGACCGTCAAGTCTGACGATGTGCAGGGCCGAGTGAAGATGTACGAGAAGATCGTCAAGGGCGACAACTTCCTGGAAGCCGGTTTGCCCGAATCATTTAACGTTCTGGTCAAGGAACTCATGTCGCTGGGTCTGGATGTGACCTTGCATTATGAAGATCAAAAGCGTCCCAATGCTCCGCATCGGCGCGCTATTGGTTAGGACTGGATAGTTTCAAGGTAATAAGCCTGACCGGTCATTTGACCGGTCAGGCATCAAATAACTTTTTACGATAGGGGATATCCATGACGTTGGACGATCTGTTCACCTTACGTGGAGCGCCGAATGCTGCTGCCCAAGGCCGTAACCTGCAGGCTATCCAGATATCCATTGCCGCACCAGAGACCATCAGAGAGTGGTCTTTCGGTGAGGTTAAAAAACCGGAAACAATCAATTATCGTACCTTCAAGCCGGAGCGCGATGGCCTTTTCTGTGCCAAGATTTTCGGCCCTGTGAAGGATTACGAGTGCAACTGCGGCAAGTACAAACGCATGAAGCATCGCGGCATCGTCTGCGAGAAATGCGGCGTTGAGGTTATCGCCTCCAAGGTACGTCGTGAGCGCATGGGCCATATCGAACTGGCCGCGCCTGTTGCACACATTTGGTTTCTGAAGACTCTGCCTTCCAAGATCGGCACCTTGCTGGACATCACCATGGCCGATCTGGAAAAGGTTTTGTACTTCGATTCCTTTATTGTGCTTGAACCTGGCGAGACCCCGCTCAAAAAGCATCAGGTCGTCAGTGAGGATCAATACTTCCAGGTCATCGATCACTTTGGTGAAGATGCGCTGGAAGTCGGCATGGGTGCGGAAACTGTCCGTACCATGTTGCAGGCACTTGATCTGCCGATTTTGCGTGCTGAACTCCGTGAGGAGTCTCAGACCACCAAGTCCCAGACCAAAAAGAAGAAAATCACCAAACGTCTGAAGATCGTCGAGGCCTTCCTCGAATCCGGCAACAAGCCGGAGTGGATGGTACTGGAAGTGATTCCGATCATTCCGCCCGAACTCAGGCCGCTGGTTCCTCTTGATGGCGGACGTTTCGCCACCTCGGATCTCAATGATCTTTACCGTCGCGTCATCAACCGCAACAACCGCCTCAAGAGGCTGTTGGAGCTGGGTGCGCCCGAGATCATCATCCGCAACGAAAAACGCATGTTGCAGGAATCCGTTGACGCATTGTTTGACAACGGTCGCCGTGGCCGTGCCATCACTGGCACCAATGGCCGTCCGCTCAAATCCCTGTCCGACATGATCAAGGGCAAGCAGGGCCGGTTCCGTCAGAACCTGCTTGGCAAACGTGTTGACTACTCTGGCCGTTCGGTCATCGTTGTCGGCCCGAAGCTCAAGCTGCACCAGTGCGGCCTGCCCAAGAAGATGGCTCTGGAGCTGTTCAAGCCGTTTATCTATTCCGAGCTTGAGAAGCGCGATATTGCCACCACCATCAAATCTGCAAAGAAAATGGTCGAGCGCGAAGATCTGGTCGTCTGGGATATCCTGGAAGACGTTGTCCGCGAGTACCCGATCATGCTCAACCGCGCACCGACCTTGCACCGTCTGGGCATTCAGGCTTTCGAGCCGCTGCTTGTCGAGGGCAAGGCCATTCAGTTGCATCCGCTCGTCTGTTCCGCGTACAACGCTGACTTTGACGGTGATCAGATGGCTGTTCACGTGCCTCTTTCCATCGAAGCGCAGATCGAATGCCGCGTTTTGATGATGAGTTCCAACAACATCCTGAGCCCCTCCAACGGTGCGCCCATTATCAACCCCTCGCAGGATATCGTTCTTGGTCTGTATTATCTGACCACGGCGCGTTCCTTTGAGAAGGGTGAGGGCATGACCTTCTCGGATGCGGCTGAGGTCATTTGCGCTTATGACTTCGGTGTTATCAGCGTTCATAGCCGTATCAAGGTTCGTATCGAAGGCAAGATCGTCGAGACCACCACTGGCCGGATCATCGCAAGCGAGCTGATCCCGGACACGGTTCCCTTCGATCTGGTCAACTGCGTGCTGAACAAGAAGAACATCGCGGCTCTGGTTACCGGTGCCTACAGGCTGGCGGGAACTAAGGCCACGGTTATCCTGTGTGACCGTATCAAGGATCTGGGTTACGAATACGCAACCCGCGCCGGTGTGACCATCGGTGTCAAGGATCTGCAGATACCGAAAGCCAAGGCCGGACTGCTCGATTCCGCTCATAACGAAGTGGAAGAGATCGAAACCCAGTTCCAGAACGGTATCATCACCAGGACTGAGAAATACAACAAGGTTGTTGATGTCTGGACCAAGACTACCAACGACATATCAAATGAAATGATGCGGGAGATGTCCACCGATGTCCTGACCGATCCCAAGACCGGCAAGACAGAGGTTAACTCCAGCTTCAACCCGATCTACATGATGGCCACCTCCGGTGCTCGTGGTAACCAGGACCAGATGCGGCAGCTTGCCGGTATGCGTGGTCTGATGGCCAAGCCGTCAGGCGAGATCATCGAGACTCCGATTACGGCATCCTTCCGTGAAGGTCTTTCCGTGTTGCAGTACTTCATCTCCACGCACGGAGCACGTAAGGGACTGGCCGATACCGCACTCAAGACCGCGAACTCCGGTTACCTGACCCGTCGTCTCGTTGACGTCGTTCAGGACGTGACCGTTTCCGAACTTGACTGCGGTACTGTCGATGGTCTGGAACTCACTCACTACGTCAAGGGCGGCGAGATCAAGCAGCGTCTGGCAGAACGTGTCCAGGGCCGCGTGACCATGTTTGACACCTATGACGAAGACAGTGGCGAGCTGATTATTCCGGCCAATGCCATCATTGACGAGAAATATGCTGCCAAACTGGATGCTTCTGATATAAGTGCCATCACCATGCGCTCCGGCCTGACCTGCAAATCCAAGCAGGGCATTTGCGCCATGTGTTATGGTCGTGACCTTGCCAGAGGCCATCTGGTCAACGTTGGTGAGACTGTCGGTATCATTGCTGCCCAGTCCATTGGTGAGCCTGGTACCCAGCTGACCATGCGTACCTTCCACATTGGTGGTACCGCATCCAAGGAGATTGAATCCTCCTCCATCGAATCGCAGCATCAGGGCCGCATTGTCTTTTCCAGAATGCGCACTGTTGTTAACTCCGAAGGGCACAAAATGGTGCTCGGCAAGAGTTGTCAGGTTGGTGTTGTGGACGAGCAGGGTCGTGAGCGTGAAAAGTATACGTTGCAATCAGGCTCCCGTCTGCTGGTCGATGAAGAACAGGAAATAAAGAAAGGAACCACACTGGCTGACTGGGATCCATACATGGAGCCTTTTGTCGTTGATGCTACCGGTTACATCAAGTTCACCGACATTATCGAAGGCAAGACCGTTCAGGAGGATCGTACCTCCAAGGCTTCCTTCACGATCATGGAATATCGTACTACCAACTACCGTCCCTCGGTCACCATCATGGGAGAGAGAGACAGGCCCATGAAGCGTGCCGGAACGGCTATTGACGCCGTGTTCGCCATGCCGGTTGGTGCCATCATGATGGTCAAGGACGGCGATCAGGTTGTGGCCGGTGACGTCATCGCCCGTAAACCGCGTGAGTCCTCCAAGACCAAGGATATCGTTGGTGGTCTGCCACGTGTTGCCGAACTCTTTGAAGTTCGCAAGCCCAAGGATATGGGTGTCGTGACTTCCATTGACGGTATTGTCACCTTTGGTGCTGATACCAAGGGCAAACGGAAAATTGTCGTCACTCCCGAAACCGGTGACGTCAAGGAATTCCTCATTCCAAAAGGTAAGCATATCACGGTTCAGGAATCCGACTTTGTCGAGTCGGGTGACCTTCTCACCGAAGGTAATCCTGAACTTCACGATATCCTGCGCATCAAGGGTGAAAAACACCTGGCTCGTTACCTTGTCGAGGAAATTCAGGACGTGTACCGCTTCCAGGGTGTCAACATCAACGATAAGCATATTGAGATCATTGTTCGCCAGATGCTCAAGAAGGTCTCGATTCTTGAGCCGGGTTCGACCAGCTTCCTCATCGGGGAGCAGGTGGACAAGCTCAGGTTTACGGAAGAAAATTCCAAGATCATGGCTGAAGGCGGAAACCCCGCTGTGGCCGAGACTCTGGTTCTGGGTATCACCCAGGCTTCCCTGTCGACCAACTCCTTCATCTCGGCGGCCAGCTTCCAGGAGACCACAAAGGTCCTCACCGAAGCATCGCTCAAGGGCAAGATCGATTACCTGCGCGGTCTCAAAGAGAATGTTATTGTCGGTCGCCTGATACCTGCCGGTACCGGCTTCCGCAAGTACACCGAGTCCGATATTCAGGTGCCTGAGCAGACCGAGCGTCCCGACAAGTTCCTTGAGGAACTTGAGGAAAGCCCGCTGCTGGTGGATGTGCACCAGGGATAATTATAACACTGCCTCGGCAGTGGATAACGGCCTGATAA
>JAFLJW010000129.1 GCA_022712815.1 Pseudodesulfovibrio sp.
TGTTTCAAACATCTCACTTATATGCATTCCGAGTAAAATATGTCAAAGAAAACAATTAACTATGCCCATCATAGCATAATGCCTGTGCCGGATAATCGTGGTATGAAAATAAAAAATGGAGACGAATTATGATCGATGACAGGCGCCTTGACATTCATATGAGAACTGAATCAATTTCCGGATGGAATTTTCTGTTGCAGAAGGGGTTCACCTTGCAGGGACATGCCGGAGTGTCAGTTCGTGCATTCCTTCAGGAAGCTCTGGGTTATGATAATTGTCTCATTGACGAATCGGTCAGGACCATTTTTCTAAATAGCAGTCCTGTGGATGATATTGATCAAGCACATTTGAAAGAAGGAGACAGGCTTGCCCTTGGCAGTGCCATGCCGGGTCTTGTCGGTATCTGTATGGGGCGCGATAATCCATACAAGAGTTTTAGAAGCGACATATCCGTCAAGGAAGAAAATATTGACGAAAGCGCATTGCTGATTAAAGTTTTCGTTAAAATTTTCAGCCTACTGGCCGTTGATACCGGGGTGGATGTTCTCAAGAGAGGTATATTCATCAACGCAGAGCTGCTGGCCGGGTTTCTTGAGGACAGGATGGAGCTGGTGCGAGGTGCGGACGGACTGGACGTGAGCGAACTGATTGCCTTGCTCCAGACAAAAAAAGGTGACGTATCCGTTACCGTGGAATTTAGCTGATCAGGTATGTTTTAGTCTTTTGGAGGGCATCCCATCTCGTTGCCGTAGCGTTCGAGTTTGTTTATTTGTCCTTTCACCTTGTTTTGCCGAAACATGTCTTCCGCAATCATATTATGTCGGTTGGTATAGAGGGCGGAATTGATTTTTTTGCAGGCAGATGCTTTTTCCTTGTCAGGCAAGCCGGAGAGAGATTGTCCATAATTCTTGATTGCTTTTCTGTACGATTTTTCAGCTATGCGAAAATCGGAATCGGCCTGATCCCTTGCGCCGTGCCTGAAGTTGCCTGCAAAGGCAGAGGTCGTGAACAGGCAAATTGAGAGTATCATGAGTGGAATCAGTAGTTTTTTCATATTCATATTTTTTCCTCCAGGGTCTGTTTTGATGAGGAAAGAGTAGCACGACGCCGAAGAGATATGAAGTATTTCATCAGAGTGATGCCAAAGAAAAAGCGGTTCCGGATTTCCGGAACCGCTGTGCTTTTGGTGGTCGGTATTGGGCTTGAACCAACGACCCCCGCAGTGTGAATGCGGTGCGTTGCTTCTTAACCGCCGCAATCATTGAAGTTTATTTTTAGAGGTATACAATAATGGGTCATTTTTGGGCGATTTGTATACCTCGCCTGTATACCTCGAATCTTCGGTCTTCTTTTTAGGAGCTTCGTCATTTGCATCAACCGGGATAGTCGGCAGTTTTCTAGCGGCCTGTTTCCGCATCAACTCGGTGGTGTGCTGGTAAATTCTAACAGTCGTTCCAACGTCACTATGCCCGGCCATTTCGGATGTCGTTTTCAAGTCAGCCCCTGACTTGAGCAATTCGGTCACGAAAGAATGACGTAGAGAGTATGGCGGAAGTTTGCGCTTGATGCCTGCACGTTTTAATGTACGCCGCCATGCTCCCGTAAATCTTTTAATAGGCTTTCCACAGTAAGATATAACAAACAAAATGCCTTGTGCGGTATCCTCATCGCGCCAAGATGCAAATAAGTCCCATGCTGAATCATCGTCAACGGGAATATCGCGCCAAGGTATATCTCTATTCTTCTCGGCTGAATGTACTCGCACGAATCGTTCATCAAAAAAGAAGTCGTCCCAAGTCATAGAAAGAAGCTCTGACGGCCCGGTACGCGCTCCGGTCAGGTAGTTGATGAAGATAGCCCGCTTAACATGAGGGGCAGCAACGTCCATCACGCGCCTGATCTCAATAGGAGTAAGGGGTGCAAAGGTCTTGTTCTTGCCACTTTCGCATTTGTAGTCGTCGGAGTGGAAAGGCCGCGCCTCTATAATCTTTTTCTTCTTGGCCCATGTTATTGCACCGGTAATGATACAGACCTTGCGACTGATGGTGTTTTGCTTATTACCTTTATTAGAAAGGAACTGTTCAAATGCGACCATTTTTTCTGGAGTGAGATCAGCGACCATATCATCAGCAAAAAAAATGGCGGCATCTTTCGCATGGTGAAAAGTCCTGTCTCTGGTAGAGTCAGTCAAATTGGCTTTTGTGGTGTATAGGCCTAATAGGTCAATGACGGGCAGGCCGCCCTTCTCGATGGGGTTGCGCTTTGGCAGAAAGGTTTCGCGTTCATGCTTGAGGCGGAAGGCTACGGCATCAGATTCTTTTTCGGCTTTCCCTTCACTTGTCCAAGACCCGGTTTCAATCTTTCCGGTGTATGGGTTTCTCCAGTAAGCACGGTATTTGATCTTGCCAGATTTGAGTTTTCTTTTTGTGACTGCCATTTGGCTGGATTATGGCATCTTATGATATTATGTCAAACGATGCTGCTTGTTTTGACTTGTAAGGTTTCTTAAAAAAGTCTTTAAATTTTGCGTCTACTCTTTGTTTCTGAATGCACGGGCGTGTCGGCTGGCGCATATCTTCAAGATGTATCTGTATCTCTTCCCAATCCCATCTATACCCAAGTCCCGCGCCCACGCCGAGCGGAAAGGGAAGGACTCCCCATCGCTGCATCAGACGTTTCACACCTTTGGCATTTGGGTTGCCCTGGCGGTCTAGCAAGACCAACCGCTCGGCAAGTTGAGTGGAAGTGAGGAGTATCATCTTCTGCTATTCTTTAGGTTTGCTGGCTCGGCACAACCCACGCCTGCGCCACACTGGTGGATGCTGCGACCTTGTCCGGCGATGGAAGTCACGCCCCGGAGCCTCAGACTCTGGCTCCGTGGCGCGACTCATCGGGGAGGGGCGTTGTTTGTTTTTGATGCTCATGGTCGTGGTCCGGTGTATCAGTGGTTATCTGCCGAAGCTCTGGACTTCCAAGACTCTTGATCTCAGAAAGTCGCGCTCTGACTTAATATTGCTTTCAAATTCATCTGAGGACATCCCGCGCACTTGTTTTGTGCCATAGCTGTTGCATGTGATGACACCCCATCCATTCCAGTCGTGATTTTCGCACTGTTCGTATAGTTCCTGTGGCATGAGGTGGAAACGTTTATTGCCCATGCCTTCGCCGTTGGTCCGGTGCGGCTTCTTTTTGTCCACACGCAAATCACTCTTGGAAACCTTGACTTCCACCACGATGCTTTCGTGCGCAGTAAAGCCTATGGCGTCCGGCATTTCGGAAAGCTGGCGGCTACCGCGCTCCCCAAACACGGGGTTGCATTGTTTCGCATGGCCGAGCCAGTAAACGGCTTTCTTGACAAGTTCATTATGGGTAAAAGGCTTAGATTTCATTATGGTCATCCTTGGTAATATAGGTAGATTTGCACCAATCATCGTATCCTGGAGCTTCTTCAAGGTGGTCCTTGAAGTGTTCCGGCAGATTGCTTTCGGTTACAAATCGCTCGTTGAATTCATCCTCGGACATGGTGTCCAAGCCAGGACCATCGTCGGTGAGAATCCACACGGCGTAGCTACCCGGAGAGGCAACGAGAGGCCCGTCTTCAAGCGGGTAGTATCCAAAGCCGTCATGCTTGCGCCAGTAGGCAACTTTGCTCATATCCTTGACGTGAACGCATTTCTCAAAACTGTTCATCATAGCTGAATCTCATGTCAGTTGACTTTTCTTGGCCATCCACTATTTTAAACCCCATGATTGATTCTATAATTCTTACCCGTACAGGTCTGATATTCGATTTGATCGGAGCAGCCCTAGTCGCAATGGACATATGGCTGGCCCCCAAAAAGTTAGAGGAATTTAACAAAACAACAGAGTCCTTACTTTCTGGTTCAGAAACCCCCAACCCGCTGAAGATAATGGTCATGCTCCTCGGACGTGCTAGTCTTCGCGAAGAGATTGCAGTTTATAAATATCTCCTTTTGGCCATCGTTGTCTGGCTAACAACCTCATTCAAGAAACCAAGACTCTTCGGCCTGTCTTTGATGCTCATGGGCTTCTTTCTCCAATTCATCGCCACATTTTTCTCGTAGCTACCTTTGCTGAGTTAGTTGTTAGATAGGCGGGCCGGATTCCCCACCCGGCACCCTGTACAGACTTCGTAGGCAGTTATGGTCGCTTGTAAAAAACGACAAGGTCTAGTTCCCGAAGGTTCTCACAATCTGCTACCAAGGCGCTGCCACGCCGCCGCCTACCTCAAAACACTAAATTCTCACCTGATTGCGGATTAGTTGTTCTCGGCCATTTCGTAGATCGCTTGGGCTGTGTCAGCCATCATCGCAGCACCTCGACCGAGCCGATGGAAACTCTTTGTGTCCGACTCATGAGCGGCTATTGC
>JAFLJW010000323.1 GCA_022712815.1 Pseudodesulfovibrio sp.
TCTCGGCGTTTCCTCCGCCATCCGCCAAGTGTTCATCGGCCTGGTCCTGATCCTGGCCGTCTGGTTCGACGTCGTTTACAACAAAAACAGAAGATAGGAGCGCACCATGTCAGATCAGACACCACTGGTTGAAATGCGCAATATTCATAAGCGTTTCGGCGGCGTGCATGCCGTACAAAACGTCTCCATAGACCTCATGCCCGGTGAAGTGGTCGGCATACTCGGCCACAACGGAGCGGGCAAGACCGTGCTCATAAAGGCCCTGTCCGGGGCCATCCCCTGCGACGAGGGCGATATCATCATCAACGGCAAAAAGGTCAAACTGAAACGACCCCGCGATGCACGCCGGCACGGTATCGAGTGTATCTATCAAACCCTTGCGCTGTCAGACAATCTTGATGCTCCGGCCAACCTCTTTCTGGGCCGCGAGATCATGACCAAATACGGCACTCTCAATGATGGGGCCATGGAAAACGAGGCCCGCAAGGTCATCAACCGCCTCAATCCCAACTTCACCAACATCAAGGACCCGGTGCGCAACATGTCCGGCGGACAACGTCAGTCCGTGGCCATCGCACGTGCCATCTACTTCAACGCCAAGATTCTGATCATGGACGAACCGACTGCGGCCCTCGGACCGCATGAGACAGCCATGGTCACCGAGATTATCAAGCAACTCAAAAGCGAAGGCATCGGCATTTTCCTGATCAGTCACGACCTGCACGATGTTTTCGATCTGGCCGACCGCGTATCCGTCATGAAGAACGGCAGGCTCGTCGGCACCCATCGAACTGACGAGGTCACCAAGGACGAGATCCTCGGCATGATCATTCTGGGCAAGAATCCGGGCGAATCGGAAGCGGCATAGCAAACACCTATCGACCGGTTCCACAGGAGCCGGTCGATTTTCTGTGTCCGACACACTTCAAATAAAACCAAGGAACTTTCAATGGAATTTTTCCTAGACACTGCCAATATTGACGAAATCCGTGCCGCCAAGAGTCAGGGGCTCATGGATGGCGTGACCACCAACCCCACCCTGCTCGCCCGCGAAGGCGGCGACTGGCGCAAGCAAGCCGCAATCATATGCATGGAAGTGGACGGGCCTGTCTCCCTTGAAGTAGTCGGCAAAACCGCCGCGGAAATGCTCATGGAAGCTGAATACCTGACCAAATTCGGCAACCATGTCGTCATCAAGCTGCCCATGACAACCGAGGGACTCATTGCCTGCAAAACCCTCACAGACAAGGGCGTTAAAACCAATGTCACCCTCGTCTTTTCGCCCATGCAGGCCCTGCTGGCCGCCAAGGCCGGAGCAACCTACGTCTCACCATTCGTGGGCCGACTGGACGCTCTCTCCCACTCAGGCATGGAGCTCATCAAACAAATCCGCACCATCTACGACAACTACGGATTTAAAAGCAAAATCCTCGTCGCCAGCGTGCGCAACCCCATGCATGTGCTGGATGGCGCACTCATCGGCGCGGATGTGGCAACCATCCCCTATTCCGTCATCGAACAATTCGTAAAACACCCTCTGACCGATTCCGGTCTAGCCGCTTTCAGTGCGGATTGGACACAACTGACCGGCAAATAGATTCAAATATCACGACAAATAAAACGGGCTGACTACTTGCGTGGACAGCCCGTTTTTGTAAGATAAAAATAGTTTTTACAAACAATCAAACGGCAAAAGAAGCCTCGGCGTAGGATGAAAAATGATAGTCATCTTTCATCTCGTCCCTGACCAGCAGAATTGCGCCGTTCCGGTTCAACCATATGAGCAGGCCGCCCTCCCGGAACATTTTTGAGAACATGAAAAACTCGTTCCACCGGGCAATGTTGTCTGTCGTCGGTTGGGACAGAGCATGACCCATGGAAACCAGATCAGCCTTGAGCAAGGCCCATATCCGGGGTGCTCCCTTAAACAAGTCGGCCAGACCGGCCATGAATTCGTTACGCAATTCGATCGTCCCGGACCGCCTCTGCCCAAGAAAATCGAGAGTATCCATGACCGCATGGGCCAGATAGAGCAGCTCCAGATAATAGAACAGCGGCTCGCCCATTTCGGCGGCATGGTCACACCGATCAAGCATGGGTGCGACCAGTGTTCCGAAAAGATAGGTCACCACATCATCAGCCTGAATTGCCTGTTTCTTGATCGGTTCATGGCACCATTTCCAGACCCGTTTGCACATGGTCGTGCGAGTGACCCGCCGCCTTTGCCACGCCTTTGCATCGGCGTTTGAAAACAGAGTGTACCCCATGCTTTTCAACCGGTTGCACAGATAATGATCCTGACAATTGGTCTGATGATAATCGGAAAATCCGCCTGCCTCTTCCCATGTCTCACGCCGGAGCAAAAAGGCATTGCCGGGAATGAAATCCACCGAACCAGTGTGATTCAGATTGTGATTGTCGCCAAAGGTGCGCATGTAGCGGGACACCAGATCGTCACCAGACTGATGGATCAGCGCACCGCCCACAAGGCCGATTTCAGGTGTCAGCAAATGCGGCAGGTTGCGCTCCAGCCAGTCTGGACTGACGCGGGTGTCGCAATCCATGGAAAAAATGTAATCACCCGTGGCTGCCGAGAGTCCGGCCCCTTTGGCCCGCGTGATACCGCGATTGGATTCATGCCTGAGAATACGGAGATTTTCAGGCGCACCGTCCATGGAAAAAGGCACGTCCGAACCATCGTCCACAACCACGATCTCATCAGGTCGAACGGTAAATGAATGGCTCCGGCGCACCAGATCACTGGCAAATTCGGCATCATTGTAGGTGTAGGTACACAATGTGATTGTCGGCGATTTCATTTTTTTTAGCTCCATATGGCCTGAACTTTTGACGAACAGGCAGTTATTCGCATATATGCAAAAACCATGACGAAAAAAATCGCAATCCTTGTCCAAGGCGGCAACGACAAATTCCTGGCCCCCATCCGCGACTGGTTCGAGTCCCGATTCGAGGTCCGGGTCATCAAAGGCAACAACCGGGACAAAATCCAGGAAGCCTTGAACTGGGCTGATCTGACGTGGGTCGAGTGGGTCCAAAAACTGGCTGTGGATGTCTCGAAGATGGAGCGCAAGGGCAAGCTTGTCATGCGCCTGCACAGCTTTGAGGCATACACCTCACTCCCATCACTGGTTGATTGGCAAAATGTTGACGCTCTGGTGCTAGTAGCCCCGCACGTAACCGATATCCTAAGACTCAGGATTTCCGATATCACTGACCTGACCACGATATTCATCCTGCCCA
Source organism: Pseudodesulfovibrio sp. (assembly GCA_022712815.1). GTDB lineage: Bacteria > Desulfobacterota > Desulfovibrionia > Desulfovibrionales > Desulfovibrionaceae > Pseudodesulfovibrio. Next base: position 3,262 of record JAFLJW010000323.1, read on the forward strand.
ACTGCATTGATACCGACCAATTCGATATCCCGGCCAACAAACAGAAAACCGGCAAGATCGCCTTTGTCGGCCAACTGCGCCATACCAAAAACCTGCCGCTCGTCCTGCAATGTTTTGCCAGCGCGCATCAGGCCGACCCCACCCTGACCCTGCATCTGGCAGGTGAATACGATGGCGGCGAGCTTGAGGTCATGGAACTCGCCCTGTACATCAACCACATCACCCACGCCATGGGCCTTGGTAAATCCGTGTCCCTTCATCGACATGTGGACGACATCGCAACATGGCTTCAGGACAAGGACGCGCTCATCTCGGCAAGCATCCGCGAAAGTTTTGGCTACAACATAGGTGAAGCCATGGCCTGCGGTGTCCGGCCAGCTATCCACAATTTCCCAGGAGCAGGGTCCATCTACCCGGAAGAACTCATCTTCAACACCGTGAAAGAATGCCGAAACATCCTGCTCGCCAAAGGCCCCACCTCTCAGGACCTGCGAGCCCACGTGTTCAAATCGTGGCCGCTCAAGCTACAGATGGTCAAACTGGCTGAATTGACCGGAATGATGCTGGGTTGATGTTCAGACCGCAAACCACAGGCAACTGTCCGATTGATCGAAATTGCTTGCAATATGCGACTGTTTTTGCAAAAAATCAGCAGGCGGTGTACAGTTTTTTCAGGCTTTGGCCTATATTAATTGAGAATATATGACGATGAAGTTCAAAGAAGAGTTAAAAAACAAAGGCTACACACGCTATCGCGGCGCGGTGGACGCTTCCGTGTATGAATATTTCAACTGCGACTGGTCATGGAAGGCCGAGTGGTATTTGAAAAAAGGCCACTACCAATGCTGCGGGTGCAAGGAAAAATGTGAAACATCCGACCCTGACGGATTTCAACTGTTTCTTGACCTGGGATAAAACAGGAATGACCATGCGACACATCACACTCATCATCTGCCTCGCACTTTTCTTCGGAATATTTGCCCGTCCTGCCCAGGCCTCCGAATTTAAAGACATGGACATCTGCCTCGGCAGACAGCTTGTCGCCCGCGTCCTGTGCAAAGACCCCATCGAGATCAACTACGTATCCAGAGTCCGCGACAACATTTACCTGTACTCGGTTTTCTACGCCAAAAAGGAAACCCACTTTTTTGTAGGCATTTACAATGACATAATCCGTATTCAGGGCAAAGAATTCCATACGGTAACCCGTTCCATCCCCTACCATTTCGATGCCACTGCCAAATGCGGCGTGGTGGACTACGCTGTGGCGGCCTGCCCCACCGATGAGCGCATTGTCTGCTGTTCGCAAAAAACCATTGAAGATGAACTCGACGACAACTTCTGGAATCGACCCATTCCCGACCTGCTTGAAGAAGATTTGCGCAAAGCCGTCCAGGCCAACAATGCAACCAGTACGCAGCCACCCGAAAAAAACACTCCCCAGCAGTAGACTCTGCCGGACTTGAAATAAAAAGCCTTCGTGCAAAACATATGCACGAAGGCTTTTCTCTTTTGATTCAAAAAGCTGCAATCCTTCTAGATTCGCCTGAGCCAGGCGGCAAGTCCCAGTATGCCGACGGCAGGATATAAGGGCCACCACACCTCGTAGATCGAACAGACAACAGCAACAGCCACGAGCACAGCTACGTATCCCCAGGCCTCAACCATTCGCCAAAGCGACATCCTTGACTGGACGGGCACGCCTTCATGCTTGAAAGACTCCATCCAGTAGTTTGACGTATCAGTCAACAATGTTGACTGGCGCGAGGATTGGAGCTTTTTACCGCACTTTGCGCAGAAACGAATTTCATCGCAATTTTTTTCACCGCATCGGGTACAAATGATCACATCGGTTTTATTGCCTTTTCTCAAAGAGGGGTCAAGGAAAGCTGAAAACTTGGGTTGACGAAGTCTTTTTTATGTGAAAATGACCTCTAAAGATTCACTATAAAAGTAGTGTACATTGATGAAAAAAATAATCCACCTGCTCATAAAAAACCCCGAAGAAATGGATCGAGAAATCCGAATCATTGTTGCTTCAATGTTTCCGGAATTCGACTTTTCAGCATACAATAAAGCTTTTTCTGATATCGACAAACTGTTTTCCGGAAAAATGCCCGGCTTTGAGCATTGTGATACCCAGTATCACGACTGGCCTCATACCATGGGTGTAATCCTTGCCACGGCCAGACTCCTGCACGGCATCCATATCGACCGCCAGGAACTCTCCGAACGCATCGTGAACCTTACGCTTGTGGCTGCCTTATTCCATGATGTCGGTTATATTCGACGGGTTGATGAAAACAGCGGCACAGGTGGCCAGTTCACGAAAACCCACGTTCAACGCGGTATAGACCTGCTGGAAGAATACGCGGACAACCAAGAATGGTCCATGGATGATTTTCTGGACATGGAGTGCATGATCCTGTGTACCGATCCGGCCAGGAATCCAGAAACCATTGTTTTCATGAATATTGAGGTCCTGCTGGCGGCTCACATTCTTGCCACCGCTGATATTGTCTCCCAGATGGCTGACGATATCTACCTGGAAAAGCTACCCTTTCTATTTCTGGAATTCACGGAAGCCGGAATCACCGACTTCATCTCCGAATACGATCTGTTCCTGAAAACTATGGGCTTCTATGCATTCATGCGTGCCAAGATGGAAGGCAGGCTCTCAAACGTCATATCCTACATGGCCGCCCATTTCAGGGAACGACACGGTGTTGAACGAGATTTCTATTCCGAGGCAGTCCAGCGAAACATGAATTACCTGATTTCCATTTTGGAAAAACATGGTGAAGAGTACCGCAACGGACTCAGGCGCAACCTGAATCGCAACGAATTCCCCATCAAAATCGCCGTATAGAGACTGTTCAAAAAAACCATTTGCGGCATTGCTGCGAAAAAGACATACCCTCGCACCAGCACATTCCAAGTGCTCTTTCAAACATTCAACCAATTGGGGCATTCTCAGTCGCCTTTTAAATTTATTTTGCAAAAAATCTAGAGTTGGCATAGGGTTCTGCCGACTCCACCCTGTTACAGGACGATACGAAAAGCAGCATGACAGAACCAGCACCCGACGGTACGAGACTCGACAAAGAGCAACGCCTCACCGCCTATCAAAACAAACTCAATGCCCTGAAAGAACGTTCCTCTCTCCGTGAAGTCATGGAGCGCGAACTGCTGCTGGAATTCATCCATATCAATCACACCAGCATCAATGAATACCCCCTGCTCAAGGCGCAACAAAAAAGCGTTGTCGAGCTGCTGTGCGGTTGGTCAGGCCACCCCGGATACGAGTTCATTCACAAGCTCGTTGCCGATTTCATCATCCAGCTTGCCCATTACGAAAAGGCCATCAAGACAGGCGACTCAAACCGCGCAGTTGAACTGCAAACCGGATTGCTCAACACCGAGTCCATTCTTATCAAGTGTGTACAGGGCATCGTTTACGCAATGGCCTTGATTACGGACAATTTCGAAGAGATCGTCCTGCGCCATTTCGGGTCGGAAGCCCTTCAGGAGTATAGTACACTCATCGAAAATTTCGAACTGAATGAACAATTCTGGGACGCATTTGTAAAGCAATTCATCGCCAGTCTGGTGGAAGAGGCGCACAAGGAAATCATCGACGGCGAAAAATACAACATTTCCAAAGAAAAAAACTTTCTCATCATCCATTTCCTGTTCGACGATATCCTTTCCAAGCTCACCCCCACGGACCAGAAGGTCGAAAAAACCCGCATCCAGACGAGCTACGTTGTCAGCCGCACTGAAGAGGATGGACGCAAACAGGCCAAAATTATCCAGACCATGCTGGTCAAAGGACTGGCTGAACTTTCCAGTATTTCAAAAATCACTGCCAATGAATTTCTCCAGGCGGCCCGCATCACTTGCATCGACTCCGTGGCCAAAGAATTTGAAAAACAATACGAACAACGTATTCTGGAAGCCCGCACCAGACAGAAGAACCCTAAAGCAGCTAACCAGAAAGACCGGGAAACCATCAAGCAGGAACAGATAGAATTCAAATTCCTGTTGGATCAGGTTCTTGCCCTGGGCGTAGGAGCGGCCATCGCCATCGGTGTGACCAGCGACCATTTTTACAAAGTCCTTGATACATTCGTGCCAGAGCAGATCAAGAGAATTATTCCGCTGGCCAAGGACTTCAGCATCCCCACCCTGGAAAAAATCCTGTATTTCCTGCTGGAAAACCACACCGTCCATATCCTCCAGGAAGCAGGACGCGAGGAAGGCGGCAAAATTCAGGTCCGTAGCGGTAAAACTCGCCGCGCCTCTAAAGTCGCCGTGGACAGCTTGCCACACATATCCAAAATCAGAAAAAAACAGCTCTTCGGCAATGATGTTACCCGCAAAAACATGTTACTTTTCAAGCCCAAGACCGCCAAGCAGATGGCCGAGGCCATGTCCATGCTGAATCTGGAACCGGAACTGCAAAAAGCCCTTTCGATCTTGTGGCGGGATGCCCTGTTCCGGGTGGATATCATGGTCCTTGTCAATCTGGAGCAAATTGCCAAAACCACCACTAATCTCACGGCCAAGCTCTCTGAAATACTGAATAACTATGGTGTCTCAAAACCACCCCTCATACCGTAAAAATAAAAACCGAAAACAGCCCGCCCAAAGCTTGATAAAGGCACAACAAAAAGCCCTCGCGCATCAATTGCACGAGGGCTTCTTGTTGTACTCAGCTTCTCTTTTAGCGACGAAACACGATGGTCTTGTTTCCATCCACGATGACCCGGTCTTCAAGATGCCATTTAACGGCCCGCGCAAGCACATGCCGCTCAATGTCCGCCCCAAGACGCTTGAGGTCGTCTATGCCATGACTGTGCGTAACACGAATGACATCCTGCTCGATGATTGGTCCTTCATCCAGCTTCTGAGTGACATAATGAGCCGTGGCCCCTATCAGTTTGACACCGCGCTCATGCGCCCTTCGGTACGGATCGGCCCCGACAAAGGCGGGCAGGAAAGAATGGTGAATATTAATGATCATTCGGTTGTACCGGGTCACGAAATCCGGTGTGAGTATCTGCATGTACCTGGCGAGCACGATAAGGTCGACCTGACCTTCCATAAGCTCGATCATGGTGTCTTCGGCTGACACCTTATCACGCAGGGTCGGCCCCATCGGCACATGGTGAAAAGGCACGCCAAAATGCTCGACAGCCTCGCGCCGGTCCGGGTGATTGCTGATGACCATGGATATCTCGGTCTCCAGATCACCTCGCTTCCACCGCCACAGAAGCTCCATCAGGGCGTGGTCCACTTTGGAACAGAAGATAACCATTTTCTTGGGATTCCAGACAGGACTAAAACTCCAATCCATGACAAACCCGTTGGTGACCTCGTCAATGAATTCCTGCCGCAATGAGTCCAGTCCTTCCATACCCAGACCGGGCAGAAAGAACTCGTTACGCATGAAGAACCGCCCCCCTTCAGGGTCGGTGGAATGCTGGTCGGAATGAATTATATTCGCGTTTTTCCTGTGAAGAAATCCGCTCACTGCGGCTACGATGCCGGGCTGGTCAGGACAGGTGATGAGCAACCTGACAGTGCTCTCCTTGGATTCGGTCATGATAAATTTCACTTCGTTTTATGTAAAAGGTCTCCGCAAATATTCAAGAATACCGCGAAAGGCACAGAGTTGCGCTCTACCGCAAAAACCAACCGAATAAAAGTCTTTTCCCTCTGGTCGCCAGGTTCCTTTCCCCATGGGAAGATTGCACATCAAGTTGAATTGCTATACTGTCAGAACTCATTAAAAAGCACTACTCGCAGAGGTTAAATATGTCTGAAGCAGCCTTGAAAAAAGTAATGGATCATGCCGCAGCCGGACTGGCCGCGCGCAAGGCATTCTTTGATACAAAAGCGGAATTGGTGGTCGAAATCGCCCGCGCCATGGCCGTCTGTCTGGCAGGCGGAGGAAAAGTCATGTTCTGCGGCAACGGTGGCAGTGCCGCCGACAGCCAACATCTGGCCGCCGAATTCACCAACCGATTCAAGATGGAACGTCCGCCCCTGCCGGGACTGGCCCTGACCACCGACACCTCGGCCATCACCGCCATCGGCAATGACTACAGCTTTGATCTCATCTTCGAGAAGCAGGTACAGGCACTGGGCCGCTCCGGTGACATTCTGATGGGACTCTCCACTTCCGGCACCAGCACCAACGTCATCCGCGCCCTGCGCGAGGCCCGGCGCAGCAATATCGTCACCGTTGGCTTGGCCGGACAGAGCGGAGCCGAAATGGCCGCTGTGTCCGATTTTCTGGTCACCGTCCCTTCAAGCGACACTCCGGTCATTCAGGAAATCCATATCGCAGCCGGGCATATGATGTGCCATCTGGTAGACCACTTTCTCTTTGAGGCCGTCTCTGAACTAACCCCGTACCTGCCCGAACAGGACGGATAATTCACACTCCATCCCAAAAACAAAGCCCCCACGATCTTCTCGTGGGGGCTTTGTTTTTTCAAATCAGAATTTTTCACGCCGTATCTTGATCGTCAGTCCCTTCTCCCGTAAACGGCTGGACAAAATTTCCGCACGTTTGAGCGTTGGCACCGTGCTGATCACAAGCTGGGCGATCCCGGCCTCATCCCATACCCATATATTCTCCGGCAGGACCAAACCGGCGTCCTTGACCTCTTGCAGCAACCGCTCGCGGGATTTCTCCCGGTCGTCAAACGACTCTGCGTTAAGCTGTTCTCCACAGGCCAAAATCCACCACCCTACAGGCCTGGTGCCCGGATTGGTATTTTCTCCAAAACTCCTGGCAGTCTGTATAGCCTGATCCTGACGCACCACAGCGGTCATGCGCCGGATACTCTCTTCTACCCTATGGATATTGCTATTGATGGCAAGACTCCCTTTGTTGATGCCAAGGCTGAATTCGACAATGGCCCATCTGTTTCGGTATAATCAATTTAACCCGGCACACAGGTTCATGGCAAGCTAGATCATCCCGATTACGTTATTTTTTCACACCCTTGCACCCAGATCATGACCGGTGTATCAAGAGCCATGGTCTATATGTCAGGAACACGCGTCAAGCGCACCCCTTTGCAGAATTTCCTGCGCCGAACCATGGGCATTGCCACCATTATTGCAATCATCTGGACGCTCTACTCCATTCCCTACACCATCCTGCGCGAAGAACGATTCCGGGTCTTTGGCGAAGAAAGAACCACCGGACTGGTGCTTGCGGTCCAAACCGACAACACAAACCAAAACGACCGATTCTCCATCAAATACAAATACGTTGACCCCGACGGCTTCGCACGCATAATCACAGCACCGCTGCCACACGCCATCTGGCAAAAATTCCGTCCCGGCAACCGCGTCGTAGTCTTCTACGCCCGCTCCAAACCCGGCCTCGCCCGCATACCAGGCGAAATACAACCCCCATTCCAAATCTGGCTTCATAATATATTGCATTGAGATGCCTCCGGCGGCTGGGGAAGGGGAGGAAAAACCCCTTCCCCAGACCCCATCCCCTCCTTTCCGCTAAACCTTTTGTAGGCGCATACGCGCAAGTATCCGGCAACAAAAGGAGTACCATCTTGCGCGGTCTTGTACACCGAAACAAGTTGGATATAGCTACCGTTTAAAAGGAATCGTCTGAACAGCTTGCTTACGTTGTCCAAGCTGTTCAGACGATTCCTTTTAAACATCGGGTTTGCAAAGGGCGCGCCCTTTGCCCGCCGGAGGCTGACCATAACGAGACTAACCAAACTCGCACATCGCCCCTTGCGAAGCCCTCCCCACCTGCTACCCCCGCTTCTTGTCCGGCAGCAAAAGCGACAGGAAAAAGCAGACCGAGGCCACAGCTATGATGGCTGCGCCTGAGGTTATATCCACGGCATAGGACAGCCAGAGCCCGGCCACGGTGAAGAATGCGCTGAGCAATGTGGACAGGATCATCATCCGGCTCAGGGATCTGGTGCAGCGTTCGGCCATGAACGGCGGGATGGTAAGAAGCGCGATGACGAGGATCAGGCCGACGACACGGATAATCATGACAACGCACAGGCCGACCATGGTGATGAGCAGGCAGTACAGAAAATCAACGGGAACGCCTCGGCTGCGGGCAAATTCCTCATCAAAACTCATGACCAGGAAACCACGGTAAAAGGCGATCACCAAAACAAAAACGAGGCAGGCCAAACCACCCATGAGCCAAAGATCAGAGCGTGGCACGGCCAGAATAGAGCCAAAAAGATAGCTCATGAGATCAACGTTATAGCCGGGGGTGAAGTCCAGCAGGATGATACCGAGTGCCATGCCTGCGGCCCACATGACGCCGATAACGGTATCTGATCGTTCGCGGACGCGCAGAGTGACCAAGGCCATTATGAGAGCGGCACAGACCGTGAAAGCCGTGGTCACCGGGAGTACCGGCAAGCCGAGAAAGAAGGCCAGTCCGACCCCTCCGTAAGAGGCATGGGCGATGCCGCCGGAGATGAAAGCGATACGATTAACGACCACCAGTGAACCGATAATTCCGCAGATGAGGCTGGCCAACAGCCCGGCAATAAGCGCGTTCTGCATGAATTCGAAAGAGAGAATATCCATCATGATTTATCCTCGTCTTCCTCGTGATGCAGGCCAAGCACCCGGTGCGGCACATGGCCGTGGGTGATCAATTCGACAGGGCAGCAATTATCAGCACCATCGCCGCCGTAGCTCATCTGGAACATGTCGCCGGTAATTTCCGGGGCCTTGTGAAAATGAAGGCCGCGATTAACGCAGGCCACGGATTTGACCCCGGACGCGAGAGACGAAATATCGTGACTGACCATGACCACGGTCATATCCTCATTCAGTTCGATAAGCAGCTTTAACAGCGAGGCCCGGCTGGTTGAATCCACGCTGGCCGTGGGTTCGTCGAGCAACAGGAGTTCCGGCTCATCGACCAGCGCACGGGCGATGAAAACGCGTTGCATCTGGCCGCCCGAAAGGCCTGCCAGACTGCGATTTTGGTGATCCAGCAGGTTGACTCGTTCCAAAGCCTTACGGGCCTTGGCCTTCTCATCACTGGTACGGTTAAGCCCGGCAATGCCGCCAAGACCGGGTTTAACCGTGCCCATGCGGACGGCATCGAGCACGGTGATGGGGAAAGAGGTTGAAACATGGGTGTGTTGCGGCAAATAGCCAATTCGTCCCCCTGCCTCGCCCGGAAGCCGGCCCAGAATGCGGATATCTCCGCTGTCCGGTTTGAGCAGGCCAATCATGAGCTTGAGCAGGGTTGATTTCCCGCCACCGTTGGGTCCGAGGACGGCCAGAAAATCACCCGGCTCGACACTCATGCTGACATCTTCAAGAATGAGAAGATCGCCAATCGAAAACTTGAGATTATTGATGACGATAACAGGCTCAACCACTTGCGACTCCTGAATATTACTCGACAAAACTGCAATGTGAATGATTCTGCCACTCTAGCACAACCACCCGTTTCATGCCAACCATGCCCACAGCCATGCAAAAACCGGAATTCCGATGGCCATTGCGTATAGCCAGCCATCCGCTCTTTTGCTCGGCAAGCCGAGCCGAGTGGTGAAAAAACCACAGACAAAACCAATTCCAAGGCCGGATACAAACCCGAACAAATGCGCACCGAGGTCAGTATCTTCACCCGCTCCGAGCATGGCAAGCAGCCCCAGCCCCGCAGCAAACGGAACCAGTGCGGACCTGATGAAACCCAGTATCATGCGAACCGAAATATCGCGACTCACCCCATGAATTCCCCCGCCCACGCCAAATGGAGCTATACCTGCCAGAAGGCCTGCCGCGCCAAAAACAGCCGTGGAAAATCCGATGGAGTTATGATGTACGCCAAGGACCACGGAATTCAGGAACGTGCCGAAAATACCTGCGAGGATGGTCAGCAACCATGTCAGGCCGGAACCAAGCCGTCGACAAACCAGCCAGATGAAGACCCCGCCGATGACCGCATTTCCCGCCACATGCGGGCCGCCGCTGTGCAGGGTGAGCGCGGTGACAAGCCGCCACCACTGGCCGGAAAAAATGGCACCAACGTCCGCGCTGCCGAGCTTGAGCCAGAGGTCGGGATAAAAACCAATTCCGGGATAAATCCGGCTGTAGGCCCAGAAAAACAAAACGAGCAGAAACATGGCAAACATGGTCGGCTCAAGTCCGCTCACAGGCCGCAAATCAACCAGAACAAGCCCCCGCCCGTCAGGCATGTTCTCTGCCAGATACAGCCTGATCTCATCCGCCGATCTCTCGGCAAACCAGTCCTGTACCTGAACGGTGTACCCATTTTGACCTGCCGATACTTTTCGGCGCATGCGGTGCGGCATATGCCGCGATGTCAGCACCAGCGACCACAGCCGCGCATCATGAAGGGAAAGGGGTGATGCGCCCTCTCCCTGAACCAGTGGAGAGAGATCAGTCCAGGTCGGTCTCAAGGCCCGGTACAAAAAAATCGGCCGTGGGGTTTTCATCCGCATGAAGTACACTATAGAGAAAAAACCGGCCGCGGCAAACCGTTTCCATGTTGCTCTTGTGAGCACATCAGACTATCACATTGAAAAACATCCTCATACGGAGACCAGATGCGCCAACAGAGCCTCACCGCCATTGTCTTTCTCATCCTCACCCTGCTCATTTCACCGGCCCCGGCAACGTCCGCATCTCTCGATGTCATGATCGGCCAGATGCTCATGGCCGGTTTCAGGGGCTTTGAGGCGGACAAAACAAGCCCCATTGTCCGTGATATTCGTGACTTCCATCTGGGCGGCGTGATCCTCTTCGACTATGATGTCACCTGGGGTAGCGGACAACGGAATATCAAAAGCCCGGCCCAGGTCAAGGCTCTCACCAGCTTCCTTAGTTCCCAGGCCAAAATCCCCCTGTTCATGGCCATTGATCAGGAAGGCGGCATGGTCCAGCGACTCAAGCCCAAATACGGTTTTACGGGAACCCCATCACAGCAGGAGGCAGGAACAAAAAGCGATATCGACATAAGTTCAACAGCAATGCTTGCCGGTTACACCGTAAAGACGTCAGGATTCAACGTCAACTTCGCACCCGTGGTCGATGTCAATATCAACCCGCAATGTCCTGTCATCGGCAAGATCGGACGCAGCTTCTCATCAGACCCGTATAAAGTGGCCCATTACGCGGAAATCTTCCTCCTCGAATTCAATCGGCAGGGTGTCACGGGGTGCCTGAAACATTTCCCCGGACACGGCAGCGCAGGTACTGACAGTCATCTGGGATTGACCGACGTAACCGACACATGGACTGAGCTGGAACTCATACCCTACAAGGTTCTCATCGACAAAGGGCTGCCCCGGATGATCATGACCGCGCACATCTTCAATGCGAAACTCGATCCCGACTATCCGGCGACACTCTCGCGCAAGGTGATCACTGGCATCCTGCGCGACAAACTCGGATATGACGGAGTGGTCGTAACCGACGATATGACCATGAAGGCGATAACTAAATTCTATGGCCGAAAAGACGCCATCCGGCTGGCAATTCAGGCCGGGGCCGATATCCTGCTCTTTGGCAACAACATCGACTTTGACCGGGACATTGTCCCCAAAGCCCACGCCATCATCAAAAATCTGCTGAATGAAGGGAAGATTTCCACAAAACGGATTGAGCAATCATATGCGCGAATCATGCGATTGAAGGAAGAAATGAGATAAGCTCAGTCCTCTTTTCCTCAGTTTTGGACAGCGAATATAGAGGCTTCCCCTCCGGCCGGAACCAGACGAAGGAGTCCATTCTCAAAGGATATGGCCAAAGGTTCTGCAAGGGACCTGAAAAACCGCGTTTCCTGATCGCCCAAAGCCTTCCCGCACATCCGCATGGTTGCAGCCACGGGACCGAAAGATATCATTCCGTCCTTGACGCTGTAATTGCCGCCATAGGGGTTGCAGCCCCCCCTTCCCCTAACCTCATCGCTTGCGGAAAAAATCATGCTGGTATGGCTCATATCAACGACCGGCAGGCCGAGAAGATACTCCGCCACCCACACTTTCCCGGCCAGCTCCATCTTGATTTCCGCATCGCTCATGGGAATATCGACCGGCTCATCCTGCTTCACGGCACAGGCCGAGAGGCAGATCAAGATGGCAAGAATCGCCAAAGTGCAAAATCTTTTTATCAGATCAATTCTCACGAAATATTTCTCAGCTTACCAAAGGAAGCCGCCCTCGCTCGTTGTCAACACCATGGGAACCACCTGCTGATCGCTGTACAGCTCAAGATCATCGCCATTGAACTTCAGCCTCCTGATCTCTGCCAGAAAGGTCAAAAAGGTGTATTCCTGCTCATCCATTGCCGGGCCGCAGGATTTCTTGGTGGACATCATGGGACCAAAGGTCACATCTTCACCGTCCAGAGTATATTTTCCGTTGAAACTGTTGCACCCGCCAAACCCCTTGACCGTGCCGTCTTCCAGGAACTCAAGGGTGAGCGGCTGTTCGCTGTTCACATCCCGGGAGAACAGGGATTGCAACTTCCACACTTTTCCGAATAATTCCTTCTGGACCGCGCCTGTATCAAGAGGCTGGACTTCGTGGGAGCCGCAACCGACAACCATGAGCAGGGTCAAAACCAGCAAGGGCAAAATGACGCAGGTGTATTTCCATTTATTCAACATTTCGTATCTCCTTTAAAGACAGTCGATGAATAGCAGGAGCAGCAACGAGTTGGCAAGACAGAAGAAAAAAACCGGCCTGCACAGAGCAAGCCGGATTTTATAATTCCATAGCCCGTGACCCTACTTGATGTCAGGGCAATGTTTGAGGGCTTCCTCAATATCACGCTGGGGCAGCTCGAAGTCGGTGAGCAATCCCTGATTGAAGGCATCATAGGAGGCCAGATCGAGCAGACCATGACCGGAGTAGAGGAAGACAATGACATCGTCGGGACCGGCAGTCTTGGCGACCTCGATTGCCCCCTTGATGGCGTGGGATGTTTCGGGTGCGGGCAGAAAACCTTCAGTATGGAGGAAGAGTCTGGCCGCCTCAAAGCACTCGGTCTGGTAGTAGGCGACCGGCTCGGTCAGTCCTTCTTCCACGATGTTGCAGACGATGGGGGAATCTCCATGGTAGCGCAGACCACCGGCGTGGATTGGCGCGGGCATGAAATGATGTCCCAGGGTGTGCATCTTTACCAGCGGGGTCAGGCGCGCCATATCACCGAAATCATAACGATATTCGCCACGAGTCAGGGTCGGACAGGCCTTTGGCTCGACCGGGATGAACTTGACCGGGTCGCCAGCAAGCTTCTGGGGCAGAAACGGAAAGACCAATCCGCCGAAGTTTGAACCTCCGCCCACGCAGCCGACCAGATGGGTCGCTTTTTCACCGGCAATCTCAAGCTGTTTCAGAACTTCCAGCCCGGTAATGCTCTGGTGGATGAGCACGTGGTTCAGCACGGAACCCAGCGTATATTTCGTATTGTCATGGGTGGCCGCATCTTCGACCGCTTCGGAGATGGCCAGACCGAGGCTGCCCTTGCAGTCCGGGTCCTTCTCAAGCATCTCGCGGCCAGTACGGGTCTCCACGGACGGGGAGGCAAAAATGGTACCGCCGTAGGTGTTGATGAGCATCTTGCGATAGGGTTTCTGCTCATAGCTGACCTTGACCATGTAGACGACACATTCCATGTCAAACTGGGAACAGGCAAAGGACAGAGCAGTGCCCCACTGGCCTGCGCCGGTCTCGGTGGCCAGACGCTCAACGCCTTCCATCTTGTTGTAATAAACCTGCGGGACCGCGGTGTTGGGCTTGTGAGAACCAGCCGGGGAACCGGACTCGTCCTTGTAGAAAATCTTGCACTTGGCGCCGATCGCTTTTTCCAGCTTGTCGGCACGCACCAGCGGGGATGGCCGCCACAGCTTGTATATGTCGAGGACTTCTTCGGGAATATCGATGAACCGGTCCTGACTCATTTCCTGGGCGATCAGGGCGTCAGGAAAAATGGGGGACAGCATGTCCGGTGTGAGCGGTTCCATGGTCTCGGGATTGAGCGGCGGAGCCAGGGGCGTGGGCAAATCCGGCATGGGATTATACCACTGGGTCGGCATCTCGTCCTGAGGTAAAAATATTTTCTTGATCATCGAATTCCTCCATACAGTTTTGAGACCGGAATCGAAAACCGGGCAAATTTCTTCACCGATTATTCGATCAGTAATCAGTTAATAAAAAAGCCACTGGATCATTTCCCAGCGGCTCCCAAAGGTTCTCAAACTGCACGCGTGAACAAGCCACCGTCCCAAAGGGACGGCACACTCGCTTCACCATGCGTTTAAGACTTGGGCCGCTTGACGTTAAGCCACCCGCGCCCACAAAAATAGTAGTAAGAAATGGGTGTTTTCATAGACAGTATTGATAGCCCAGATATCGCAAAAAAGTCAATATTAGATCATTTTGACAGGCCGGTAACCAGTTCGGGCAGGATATCCCCAGCCTTGCCATGCAAGGCAAAATCCATGAACCCGGTGTTTGACGTTGGCTCCAGATTGACCTCCACGGTCACTGCCCCATGGTCCTTGGCAAGCTGATAGAATGATGCCGCCGGTTGCACCATATTGGACGTGCCAACGGAAATGAAAACCTCGGCGGAACTGATCTGGGCGATGGCGACCTTGAGCACTCCGGGTATCAAAGGCTCGCCGAACCAAACCACGCCGGGACGCAGCAGATGTCCGCAGTCCGGACACTCCGGCATTGCAGGCAGCTCAGCCCTGTCCTCGCGGGAATGGGAGCAGGACGTGCACCGCACCTGCCACAGGCTCCCGTGCATCTCGATGAGCTTGCGACTGCCAGCCTGGGCGTGCAAGCCATCTACATTCTGGGTGATCAGAAGAAAATTCGGTATATGCCGCTCCATCTCGGCCAAAGCCTGGTGCGCCGGATTCGGCTCACATTTTCCGATCAACTCACGCCGCCAGTTGTAGAACTCCCACACCAATTCCGGGTTCATGGCAAAGGCATCTGGCCGGGCCAGATCCTCTGGCCTGTGAGACTTCCACAACCCGTCATTGCCACGGAATGTCGGCACCCCGCTTTCGGCTGAAACACCGGCTCCGGTGAGCACGACAACCTTTCTGCCACCGTCAAGCAACGCCTTGACCATTTCTATATCTGCCTGCATGGGTTCCCTTTATCAATGTAAAACATACTGAAAAAACAAACCAAAATTCCCTCTCCATTGCCCCAGACTTGCAATCCTACCGAATAAACGACATAGTCCGCTTCCGTATTTCAAAGAAATCCAAACAAACACACTCGCTGTTTCGCCACATGGGAGGACGCATTGTCAGAAAAAACAGTCTATTATATCGAAGGGGACGGCATCGGCCCTGAAGTCTGGAAGGCCGCACGTCCCGTTCTGAACGCTGCAATCGAAAAAGCTTATGGCAGCACCAACAAGCTCAACTGGGTAGAACTTCTGGCCGGAGAAAAAGCCTTCAAGGAAACCGGAGAACACCTGCCCCAAACGACCATGGACACTTTGTCCAAGGCTGAACTGGCCATGAAAGGTCCGCTCCAGACTCCGGTCGGTGAAGGTTTCCGCAGCCTGAACGTCACCTTACGACAAGTTTTCGATCTCTACGCCTGCATCCGTCCTATCAAATACTTTAAGGGAATCGAGTCCCCGGTCAAGCGTCCAGACCTCGTTGATATGTGCATCTTCCGCGAAAACACCGAGGATGTCTACGCCGGTATCGAATACAAATCCGGCACGCCGGAAGCCAAAAAATTAATTGAATTTCTCGCTGATGAGATGGGAGCCAATGTCGATATCACCGCTGGTGTCGGCATCAAGCCCATTACCCCGGCTGGCTCCAAGCGTCTGATCAAAAAGGCCATTGACTACGCCATTGCCGAAGACAAGCCCTCGGTCACGCTGATGCACAAGGGCAATATCATGAAGTACACCGAAGGCGGCTTCCGCGCCTGGGGGTACGAGCTTGCCGAAGAGGAATACAAGGGCAAAGTCGTCCGCGAGGGCGAGGAAGGGACCGGCGTGATCATCAAGGATCGCATCGCCGATGCCATGTTCCAGAACGCGCTCATGTACCCGGAGCAGTACTCGGTCATCGCAACGACAAACCTGAACGGTGACTATATATCCGATGCGCTGGCTGCACAGGTCGGAGGACTCGGCCTCTCTCCGGGCGTCAACATGGGCGACAATCTCGCCTTTTACGAGCCAACCCACGGCACCGCCCCGACCATCGCGGGCAAGGATCTGGCCAACCCTGGCTCACTGGTCCTTTCCGGGACCATGATGCTCGAACATCTCGGCTGGACCGAAGCCGCGGACCTCATTCACGCTTCTGTCGAAAAAACCCTGTCCGCCAAGAAGGTCACCATTGACCTCGCCGCCCAGATAACCGGTGCGACTCAGGTCGGTTGTCAGGAATTCGGTGAGATTCTGCTGGCAAACCTGTAGACTCACAACCAATCCGATACGCCCGGTCCGTTGCATCAACGCAATGGGCCGGGCCTTTTTTTGCACCTTGCAATCGCAAGTATCAACTGGCACCGTACAAGCTCATACTCTTTGCCTCGCCATCCCTGGGACTGGCCCTGACTAGTACCGGAAAGCCGCTAGCTCCGCTATAAGTTGACCCAGCCTGTCTGTCGGGCTACTGGTCTGAAACGACTTTTTTCAAAAGCACGACTATGCGAAAAAAATACTTCAATGAAATCACTCGCTATATAAAAGCTGCCCCATGGCCGTATCTGACGGGCTTTGGCTCGCTTGTGCTCGCCACCGGGCTTGGAGTGTCGGGCCTCTCGCACTGGATGGAAGAAAATCTGGCCAAAGCGACCCTGTTCGGCTGCTGGGGTGGCGGCTGGCTCGTGGTTGCCCTGTTTGCCCTGGCGGACGGCGTTTCCCGGCACAGGGAATACAAACGCATCAAGGCGATGTTAATCAGGTACGGATATAGTAAACGCATTCTCGACCCCCTGACCCGCTCACGATGCCAACGTGATGCCGCCCTGCTGGCTGCCAGTGAAACCGGCCACGGTGTTGATGCAAGCACATACTTTACGGAACTCGGCTACCGCTGGTACCATATCCTGCCGGATTCAGTGATGCAAAACCCCCTCTCATTCCTGAAACCGAGTTTCCTGCGCACGTCCTTTCTTCCCGGCAAAAAAGCCCGGGCATAATCTTATTTTCCCGATTACTTTCACTGACATACAGGCTCCAATAACGTTGATTATCGACAAGGAGACCTTAAATGAAGAAACTGATCACCCTGTGCATCCTCATATCCATTTTCGCCCTGCCCGGTTTTTTGAGCTACGACCGTGGGGTGTGCGGCGATCTGTATTATTCGGAAACACGCCCGAATATCACGCTCAAAATCGACCGCTCCCTGCGCTATCTTGGTGACATAGATTTCATGCAAGGCCGCCTCAAGGCCCATGCATACATGTGGCTCACACCCGCCAGCAGCGGACCGGGCATGGACAAAATTCTACTATATGCAAACATATGATGACCAAAAACACTTCCGGGGCGGCATTTCGGAATCTGACAGAATCCTGATGGACCAATTCATCGAAAATTTCAAAAATAATGTCAAATACCGCGGGAAACACAAGAAGTAGCAGACTGTTCAAAGAGAATGATAAGACCTACAAAAAAGGCCCGGAGCAAATGCTCCGGGCCTTTTATTATATGAATTCAAGAAATTATATTTACAACATGTCGTGCTGGTAATTCTCACCGCCCATGAGATCGACCAGATCACGCAGGATTTTGAGGGTCTCCTGAGCTTCCTTGTAGTCAAGTTTTCTTAAGGCAAAACCGGCGTGAATGATGATGTAATCGCCAATCGTCACTTCCTCATCCAGAAGCATGATGGAGGCCTGGATAGTCGTA